>NZ_JBJDRE010000010.1:0-187017 GCF_044987315.1 Devosia sp. ZW T5_3 | reverse complement strand
CTGGCTCGGGAGCCGGCGTTGGTTCCGGCGCAGGTGCGGGCGTTGGCTCCGGCGCAGGCTGCGGCCGGGTTGCGGGCGTTGGCGGGGTGGGAGCGGGTTCGGGTTCCGGCGCCGGTTCAGGCTGTGCCGCCGGTGGAGGCGGGGTCGGCTCCGGCTCGGGTTCGGGCTCCGGCGGTGGTGGGGCGGATTCGGGCGCGGGGGCGCTATTGGTCACCGGCATGGGCGTTGGCGTATCGGCCGGCGATGGGGTTTCCTGATCGCGCTCGGTATTGCCGGTGGGCTGGGCCAGCTCGGCCGGCTGGTCGGATTCGGCGATGGCGGGGGTCTGGGTATCGACCACTTCGCTGTCGAGCGAGCCCATGCGGATATTGTTGAAATCGCTGACCGGCACCAGATCGACCGCAATGGCGTTTTCGACCGTGGTCATCGGCTCCGCCAGGCCCAGATTGATGAGGCCGATGGTCAGAACCGTGACATGTGCGACGATCGAAACGATGAGGCCGGTGCGCATGGGGCTGGCCTATTGATCCTGCTGCTGGGTGATAAGGCCGATCTTGGTGAAACCGGCGGCTGACAGCATCCCCATGACCCGCATCACCGAGCCGTAATTGGCCGTGGTATCGCCGCGCAGAAAGATGCGGTCTTCCGTGCCATTGGTCGCCAAAGCCGTCACCGTGTTGATCAGATCTGCCTCCGCCACAACGTCGTCACCCACATAGATGGTGCCTTCCGGCGTCACCGCAACGGTGATCGGCTGGGTCTGGCTGGAGAGTTCGGCGGCCGCCGTCTTGGGCAGGTCGATCGGCACGCCCGATGTCATCATCGGGGCCGCCACCATGAAAATGATAAGCAGCACCAGCATCACGTCGACCATCGGCGTGATGTTGATCTCGCTCATAATCGCCTTGCGGCCGCGACGGCGGCGGCGTCCGCCCCCGCCTCCACCGCCAGATGCTACACCCATGCCCATATCAGCGGCTCCGTGCTTCGAGCTGACGGCTGAGAATGGTCGAGAATTCGTCGGCAAAGCCTTCCAGCCGGCCGATCATCTTGCCGGCATCGGCGGAGAGCTTGTTGTAGGCGATAACGGCCGGAATAGCGGCAACCAGACCAATGGCGGTGGCGAACAGCGCTTCGGCGATCGGCCCGGCCACCACGGCCAGATTGGTGTTGGACGAGGCGGCAATGGCGGTAAAGGCATTCATAATGCCCCAGACCGTACCGAACAGGCCAATGAACGGACCGGCTGAGCCGACTGTTGCCAGGAATCCCAGGCGCTTTTCCAGCGTCTCGCTCTCGCGGGCAATGGCCACATCGAGCACCTTATCGAGGCGTTGCTGCATGCCCACGAAGGAGGCCGCATTCTGCTCGTGGCTGCGCTTCCATTCCTTCATTGCTGCAACAAAGACCGCGCCCAAGCCGCCGGTCGCCTTCTCCGATTGCTGCTGATAGAGCTCTTCCAGCGACTGACCCGACCAGAACACGCGCTCGAAGCGGTTCATCTCGGCCTGGGTGCGGCGATAGGTGATGGTCTTGTCCACGATGATGGCCCAGCACCAGATCGAGGCACCCAGCAGCCCGAGCATGACCGCCTTGACGATCCAGTCGGCCGCCCAGAACAGTCCCCAGATGGACAAGTCGGCGTGTGGAGCAACAGCTCCAACAGCATCCATGGCTTCCATGAAGTGATCCTTTTCGGCCCGGTCTACATGCCCGACCCACAGGCCACAGGCGATGGGGTCGAAATCTGTCAAAATTAAGAGAAATGCCCCATTTGCCGGGCTTTGCAGCGCGGCGAACGGGATCAGTGTCCCTTTGCCGCAATTATGGTCAAGGAGTAGTTAACAAAGAGAGTCAGCGTGGCCTTTATCGCCAGCCCCGCTAGGCCTTAGCGGCGAAGCGGGCGACGAGTTCGCGCGGCAAGCGAGCCGCGCCGCCCGCGGTTTTGATGGCGACGACAACCACATTGGCGCGGGTCAGCACGGTCTGATCACGTAAAATTGCCTGGGTGAGTGTCAATCGTGCACCAGTAATCGCGCCGATTTCGGTCGTCACCGTCAATAGATCATCGATATGGGCGGCGCCATCGAACTGGATGTCCATTGAGCGCACGGCAAAGGCAATGCCCTGCGCCGCGAGTTCGGAATGATGAATGTCGGCATCGCGCAAGAATTCGGTGCGACCGCGCTCGAAGAATTTGAGATACGCCGCATGATAGACATTGCCCGAAAAATCGGTGTCCTCGTAATAGATGCGGATGGGAAAACGATGCTGGGTCAAATTGATCTATCCCCGCCCAGATCGATGACCACGATCTCGGATTTTGTGCCCAGGCGGATCGGCCAGCCGGAATAGCCCAGGCCCGAAGACACGATCAAGTGACGATCCTCCTCCACGATATGGCCATAGACATAGCGGCTGCCATAGCGCGAAGGAACCACCGGCGTCTTGCCAAACAGCTTGACCTGCCCGCCATGAGTATGGCCGGACAAGGTCAGCGCGACCCGGCCGGGGACATCGGGAAAGATATCGGGTTCATGGGCCATCAGCAGGACCGGATCGGCAGTGGAGATCTGCGCCAGGGTGCCATCCAGGTCGGCAATGCCGTCGCTGCGCGCAAAGCGCCGGTCCCGCTTGGGCGCGAAGGCGAATTGGTCGCCCAACCCCGCCAGCCAGAAGCCGCGCCCGGCATGATCCAGCCGGACGGCGCGATTGATAGACCGGGATGCCGGCGGCAATCAGCGCCCGTTCGGCCTCGATCGGCCCATGCGCCAGATCGGCGCGGCGATAGCCGTCATAATCGTGATTGCCCAGAATGGCGTGCACGCCCAGCGGTGCTGACAGCATGCCCAACTGGGCCGCCCACCCGCTCGCATCCATGGGGCGGGAAAACCGCGGCCCCGTGACGTAATCGCCCAGTAGCAGGATGATATCGGCGCCCAAGCCATTGGTTTGGCGACAGAAGGCGCTGAACTGCGCTGGGCCCGTCCAGGGCAGGCAAGCATGCAGATCGGTCAGCACGGCGATGCGCAATGGCAGATCTCTGGGCCATGGGGGCAATTCGGGCGCATAACGCGTGACGTGCAGGGTCAAGTGAGCATTGGCCTGCGGCTCACGCCTCCGGCTCCTCGAACAGGCTCGCCTGCATGCCGACGAAACCCTGCGGCACGGCCCGGCCCATATGCTGGAAGGCCAACCCGGTGAGCATGCGGCCCCGCGGCGTGCGCTGGATGAAGCCTTGCTGGATGAGATAAGGCTCGACGATTTCTTCGATCGCGTCGCGCGGCTCGCTGAGCGCGGCCGAAATGGTTTCGACGCCCACCGGGCCGCCATTGTAGAAATCGGCAATGGTGGTGAGATAGCGCCGGTCGAGCTGATCGAGCCCGCGCGCATCCACATCGAGCCGCAACAGAGCCTTGTCGGCCAGCTTGCGATCGATTTCGGCGGCGCCATCCACCAGCGCAAAATCGGTGACCCGCCGCAACAGGCGCCCCGCGATACGCGGCGTGCCGCGCGAGCGGCGGGCAATTTCCAGGGCGCCATCGGCCGCCATGGGCATGCCGAGCAGCCGCGCCCCACGCGTCACGATCTGCACCAATTCCTCGGGTGTATAGAAATTGAGCCGCACCGGAATGCCGAAGCGGTCGCGCAAAGGCGTGGTGAGCAGGCCCGCACGGGTGGTGGCGCCGACCAGCGTGAATTTGGCCAGATCAATCCGCACCGAGCGGGCGGCGGGGCCCTCACCGATGATCAGATCGAGCTGGAAATCCTCCATCGCCGGATACAGGATTTCCTCGATGGACGGATTGAGTCGATGGATTTCATCGATGAACAGCACATCGCGGTCTTCAAGATTGGTCAGCAGCGCCGCCAGATCGCCCGCCTTGGCGATAACCGGGCCTGACGTGGCGCGGAAGCCGACACCCAACTCACGCGAAATGATCTGCGCCAGCGTCGTCTTACCCAGGCCCGGCGGCCCTACGAACAGCACGTGATCGAGCGCCGCCCCGCGCTGCTTGGCGGCCTGAATGAACACTTCAAGATTGGCCCGCGCCGCCGCCTGCCCGACAAACTCGGAAAAACCGGAGGGGCGCAGCGACACATCGAGGGGATCATCGCGCCCGGCGGCTGGGGAAGTCAGATCGGTCACGCGAGCAATTCCATTCCCGGTATGCGTTTAGCCGCCGTTTTGTCGAATGTCATGGTGGCGGCACAACCGGCCCGTGACGCGATCTCGGCAATGAGCACATCTGCCAATCCGAAGCGATGAGCGCCGGCAGTATCGACGGCGGCGAGAACAATGTCCCGCGCTTCGACAGCAAAATCTGCGCTGTCGAGCAGCGCCATGACCGCTTCCAGAATTGCCTGGTGCGGGTAATCGTAGGTTCGCCTGAGCAGCCACGCCAATTCCGCGATGACCACGAGACTGACAAAGGCGGGATCGGATGGCGTCCGATCGGCAAAAAACCGGTTGGCAAGCTCCCGCTGCCGATCGTCGTCATCGACAAACAGCCGGGCCAGAATATTGGTATCGACACCAATCATTCTCTCGTTGCCCGCCTGAACCGCTCGGTGACAGCTTCGGCGATAGCGTCGTCCATGTCCTCGACCGTGACGTGACGGCCGTTAGGCGGCTTGCCCAAAAATCCGGCCAGGTCGACTGCGCGCAATGTCTTGGGCTTTACGATCGCCGTCCCATCCTGTTCGTTGACGATCCACTCCATCAAGGTGCCCTCCTTCAACTTAAGGAGCGAGCGGACTTCCTTGGGAACAGTGGTCTGCCCCTTGCTGGTCATTTTGGACCGGGCCGAAATTTTCGGGTGTTCATTCATGTCCGCCTCCAAATTCCTTACTTTTTAACATAGTAAGGAATGGCGCTATTCGCAAGGAATCAACTGCTCAACTCCCGCAGGCCCAGGCGGATCAGCTTCTCGGTTGGCGTGTCGTCGCCTTCGCGCGCCACGATGCGGGCCAAAGCGGCCGAGGCCTGGGCGCTGGAATAGCCCAGATTGACCAGGGCGGAAACGGCATCGGCCACAGTGCCGGCGGCGCGGCCTTCACCGAGCGCGGTTTGGAGGCCCAACGTGCCGGCATCGATCCCCGGCCCGGTGGGCACCTTGCCCTTGAGTTCGGTGACGAGGCGCACGGCCAGCTTTGGCCCCACGCCATTGGCGCGGCCGATCATCGCCTTGTCTTGCAGGGCAATAGCGCTTGAAATTTCCGACGGCGACAGGGCCGACAAAATGCCCAGCGCGACGCGGGCGCCCACGCCCTGCACCGTCATCAGCAGGTTGAACCAGGCCTTTTCGGTTTCGCTGGAAAAGCCATAAAGCCGGATCATGTCCTCGCGCACGATGGTTTCGATGAACACGACAGTGGCTTCGCCCACGCGCGGCAAGGCCTGCAGCGTGCGGCTGGAGCAAAAGGTCTCATAGCAGACCCCGCCGACATCGATCAGCGCGAAATCGTCGCCAATGCTGTCGACCAAGCCCTTGAGCTTACCGATCATGCCAAAGCCCTCAGCCGCTGCTGCGATACCCGGTGATGGGCATGGCAGATGGCAATCGCCAGGGCGTCGGCAGCGTCGGCGCCTTTAAATTGCGCCGCCGGCATTAGGGTTCGCACCATCAGCTCCACCTGCCCCTTTTCCGCGTGGCCGGTGCCCACGACGGACTTTTTCACCAGATTGGCCGCATATTCGGCTACCGGCACGCCACGGGCCGCCGGAGTCACCAAGGCGATGCCCCGCGCCTGCCCCAGGATCAGCGCCGAACGCGCGCCCTGATTGACGAAGGTTTCTTCGACGGCAGCCTCGTCTGGCGTGAACTTGTCCAGCACTTCGCCAAGTCCCGCGAACAATACCGCAAGCCGGTCGGCCAGCGCGCCATCGGTGGGCGGCGTCAGCGTGCCGGCTGCCACAAAGCTCAGCCGATTGCCCTGCGTTTCAATCACGCCCCAGCCGCAGCGGCGCAGGCCCGGATCAATGCCAATGATTCGTACGCTCGCATTCATGGCTTCATCCTTAGTGTGGCCGGCCCAACTTACCAAGCCGAATGTGAACAAAGCGGCAACAAAACCCGGTGGAAAACCGGGGAAAGATAAAATTGCAGCTAAGCTCACAAGACCATGTTCAACAGCGCCTCCTAGTCTCACGCTTGGGAATGCAAGGACGAAACAGATGACCGGACTCCACCGGAGCCTCCCCAAGCGGGCCTGGGCTCATGTCTATCGTGTGACCGGAGGGATCGTTGCCGTTTCAATCGTCATTTCGATCATTCTGACCAACCTCTTCATGGAAGTCCTTTCGAACGGCGTGAATGTGCAGGGGCTGGCTGTCTCGGTGATCATGCCCATCGTGCTGGGCGGCCCGATGACGTTTTTTCTTGTGCTCAAGCATGAGCAATTGCGCTTCGCCAATGAGCAACTCGCCCATATGGCCACTGTGGACTGGCTGACCGGGTGCCTCAATCGCGGGGCCTTTACCGGCAAGGTCGCCACCTATCTCGACCGGCGCAACCAGCGCCCCGGAGAAGGCGGGGCTTTGCTCATCGTGGATGCGGATGATTTCAAGCGCGTCAATGATACGTATGGCCATCACAATGGCGACGAGGCCCTGCGGCTAATGGCCGGGGCCATCCGCGGCGCCGTGGGACGGCATGATCTGGTGGGGCGGCTAGGCGGCGAAGAATTCGGGATCTTTCTGGCGGGTGCCAATCTCGACGCTGCCGACACGGCGGCCGAGCGCATCCGGCAGGCCGTCAATGCCATCGCCTTTGCCCCGGGCGAGGCGCCCTGCCCGCTTTCGGTCAGCATAGGCGGCGCCGCCTATGTCAACCGCACCCGCTTCACCGATCTTTATCGCCTCGCCGACCAGCGGCTTTACGAAGCCAAGAATACCGGACGCGACCGCGTCGCTATCATGCAGGCCGCCTGACCATGGAACACTCATTGTACACCTGAACGACATTTCCCGGCATCCGATTTTTCTCAGCAGCGAGTTTTTCATGCTTCCTTCCAAGACCTTGACTGCATTGCAAAGCTGGTCGGGCGTGGCCCGCTCGACCCTTTTTGGGACTCTGGCTTGTGTCGTGGTGTCGGTGGTGTTCAACGCGCTGTTCTTCGATGATCTGGGCACGCGCGCCTTGCACCGCTCGCTCATCAGCGCCACGGTGCTGCCGGTCATCCTTGGCTTGCCGCTGTTCTGCTATGTCAGCCTCAAATTGCGGGACCTGGCCACCACCAATAGGCGCCTGGGCAAGGTCGCCCGCACCGACAGCCTGACCGACTGCCTCAATCGCGGCGCCTTCACCGCCAAGGTCGCGGCCCAATTGGCTAAAAGCCAGAAACACCCGAGCGGCGCGCTGCTGATGATCGACGCCGACAATTTCAAGGCAATCAATGACCTGTTCGGTCACGATGCCGGCGACGAAGCGCTGACCATCATCGCTCGCTCGATCCGCGCCGTGCTGCGCAGTGGGGATCTCGTGGGCCGCATGGGTGGCGAGGAATTCGGCGTCTATCTGCCGGGCGCCGATATGCGCGACGCCGAAGTGATCGCCGAACGCATCCGCCGCTCGATCAACCTGGCCGTGTTCCAGCCGCACGGCCGGCCACGCTCGCTTTCGGTCAGTGTCGGCGGCGCCGTGTTCGACCAGCCCACCAGCTTTTCCGAGCTGTTCCATATCGCGGACCAGCGTCTCTATGGCGCCAAGCAGACTGGCCGCAATCGCGTGACCATCGCCCATGCCAGCGATTATCCGGTGCTCGACCTCAAAATCGCATAAAAAAGGGCGACGCCGCAGCGCCGCCCTCAAAATTTCCAGCTCGAACCAGCCTCAGCCTTCGAGCTTGGCCATGTCCTCTTCGCTCATCTCGAAATTCGAATAGACGTTCTGCACGTCATCGTCTTCTTCGAGCGTCGCGATCAGCTTCATTAGCGTCGCGCCCTTTTCGGCGTCGATCGGGGTCTTGGTCTGCGGCTCCCAGATGGCCTTGACCGATTCGGCCTCGCCCAGCACCTTTTCCAGTGCGGCGGCAACTTCCACCATCGCCTCGAACGAGGTGTAGATATAGTGGTTTTCCTCGTCGCTCTCGACGTCGTCCGCGCCCGCTTCGATGGCCGCTTCCATCACCTTGTCTTCAGAGCCGACCTTGGCCGGATAGGTGATTTCGCCAATCTTGTCGAACATGAAGCCGACCGAATTGGTTTCCCCCATCGCGCCGCCATTCTTGGAGAAATAGGAGCGGACATTGGAGGCGGTGCGATTGCGGTTGTCGGTCAGCGCTTCGACGATGATGGCGACGCCACCAGGGCCATAGCCCTCATAGCGGATTTCATCATAATTCTCGCCATCGCTGCCGATCGCCTTCTTGATGGCGCGGTCGATATTGTCCTTGGGCATGGACTGGGAACGGGCATTGGTCACCGCCAGACGCAGACGCGAATTGAAGGCCGGGTCGGGCATGCCCATCTTGGCGGCGACGGTGATTTCGCGCGCCAGCTTGGAGAAAATCTTGGAGCGCACCGCGTCGGACTTGCCTTTGCGGTGCATGATGTTTTTGGCGTGGGAATGGCCTGCCATTCGAAACCCTCGGAACAGTCGGAACTTTGAATTTGGCCCGCTTATAGGGGCAGGCCGCCCAAAAATAAAGCGCTAGCCGAAGTCGGGCTCCGCCTGGGCCAGCGTGCCGCCTAGGCGCAGCGGCAGCACCCTGCGAGCAAGGCCCGTGCGCGGATCCGTCTCAACCGCGACACCGCACAGCGTTGCCTCCCCTTCGGCCGGAGTGAAGCGGCCATTGGGAATACCGGTGAGGAAGCGATTGAGCGGTTCATCGGTTTCACTGCCGATGATGGAATCGAAATCCCCGCACATGCCCGCATCCGCCATCAGCGCCGTACCGCCGCGCAGCACGCGCTGGTCGGCCGTGGGGATATGGGTATGGGTGCCGACGACGAGGCTCACCTTGCCATCGAGAAACTGCCCCATGGCCTGGATTTCCGAGGTCGCCTCGGTATGAAAATCCACGATGATCGCATCAGCCTGCTCGCCCAGCGGGCAGGCGGCGACGGCGGCTTCCACCGCCCGGAACGGATCGTCGGCCGGCCCCATGAAGACGCGGCCCAAAGCATTGATCACCAGTACGCGATGGCCATTGCGGCCCTCGACGAACATCGCCCCGCGCCCCGGCGTGCCGGGCGGCATGTTGATGGGACGGATCAGCGTCGTCTCGCGCTCGATATAGGAAATCGTCTCGCGCTGATCGAAGGCATGATCGCCCAGGGTGACCACATCGGCCCCGGCATTGCGGATGGCATTGAAATGGGCCTCGGTCAGGCCCTTGCCATGGCTGGCATTCTCGCCATTGACCACGACGAAATCAAAGCCATAGCGTTCGATAATGCCCGGCAGGCGTTCATTGATCGCGTCGCGGCCGGACCGGCCCATCACATCGCCCAGAAACAGAAACTTCATTGGCTGGCGCCAAAGCGGCGAAGGCCTGTTTCGGTGATGATGGCATCGAGCGGAATGTCATGCGCTTCGCGCGGGAGTTGGGGGAACTCCTGCGCGGCAAAGGCGAGCCCGATCAATTGCGGTTTCTTGGTCATGCGCACGATAGTCCTGTCGTAATGGCCCTTGCCATATCCCAGCCGTGTGCCCGTGCTGTCAAAGCCCAAAAGCGGGATCAGCATGATATCGGGCTCCACCACCGGCGCCGTTTCGATCGGCGCCAGCGTGCCGAAGCCGGACGGATAAAGCGCTTCGCCATCCTGCCAGAGGCGCATGGTCAGCGGCTGATCGCCTTCGGTCACCGGCAGGCAGACGGGCTGGCCAGAATCCATCAAGCGCACCAGGATTGGCCGGCAATCGAACTCGTCGCGGATCGGCCAATAGCCGGCCACGATCCAATCGGCATCGAGCGCGAAATTGTCAAAAAATGCTTTGGCCGCGGTTGCGGCGGCCTCGGCGCGGATATCGGCGGAAACGGCAGCGCGGGCGGAGCGCGCCTTGTCGCGCAACCCCGCCTTGGCGTCTTCGATGTAATCGTCAGCCATGCGCGCCGCTCGAAACAAAACTAGGTGCCACCCTGGCCGTGGGATATGCGATCCCGGGAACCTACTTTACGTAGGTGGGCGCCGTATATCTAAGCCCAGGGGCTCAGTCAGGGACAGCTCCCATGAGATCGTTAAGGCCCCGGGGATATTGTTATCCACACGCACCGGGCAGCACCAGAGATATAGGCGCTTCAGCGGCCGGCTGCAAAGGGGGGAACCTGCTAAAGCTGTTCAAACCAGTTCTGCAGACCATGCAGCACGCGTAGGATGATCACATCATCGGCGTCGACGACGTACAATATGTTGTGCGCACCGACGGGCATCAGCCTGATAGATCCCGCTGCGCTGTGCCGCTCCACTGCCATGTAAGGATTGGCGGCCAGCATGTCGAACATATCAACCAATTGAAGTTCATACACCTCAGATTGAGCAAATCCGAACTGCTTGGCGCCCTCCGCGGCAATGTGATCGATGTCGGCAATCGAGTCGGCCGTTAGTATCCACGCCACGAACTAGGCGCTTTTCTTCTGGCCGACAGCCGCAGCCGCCTTTTTGCGCATTCGCGCCAGCAACTCATCCCGGCTCATTTCGACTAGACCACTGGCAAGAGCGCTATCGACCATTTGCTGCAATTTTGCTCGTGCCTCGGTTCGCTCCTGATCTCGCCGGACCAGATCGCGCACATAATCGCTGGAATTGCCGTAGCGCCCCGTCTCGACCTGGGCCTCGACCCATTCCTTCATCGCGTCGGGCAGCGAAACATTCATCGTGGCCATAACAGGTCTCCTTCCACCTCAAAAATAGTGCAACTGGCAAACTTTGCCAAGGTTGGTGATTTTACGTCCCCTCCCCTTGCCGCCCGGCGCAGGCGCCCCCACTATTCACGCGCTGTTGCCGGGCCCCGTACATGATCGCTCAGATTCTCATCGTCATCATCGCCGCCATAGCGGTCACGGTCTTTGCCGAGCGGCGCGATATCCAGCCGCCACTGCTAGTGGCCATGGTGGGGCTGGCCGCATCGTTCATTCCGGGCATGCCGCGGCTGGAACTGGAACCGGAGATCATTCTGGGCCTGGTGCTGCCGCCCATGCTGTTTTCGGCAGCGGCCGACTTTTCGTTTTTCAGCTTCATCAAGCGGCTCGGCTCGATCGTCAATCTGGGCGTGTTCCTCGTCGTGGCGACGACCTTTGCCGTGGCGGGCGTTGCCAGCTTCGCCATTCCCGGCATGACCTTTCCGGTCGCCCTGGTGCTGGCCGCCGTGATCGCGCCGCCCGACGCGGTCACCGCCATTACCATTGGCCGCAAGGCAGGCTTGCCCTCGGGATTAATGACGGTGCTCAAGGGCGAAAGCCTGATCAATGACGCGGCCGCGCTGACCCTCTTCGCTGCCGCCGTTGCAACGGTCGCCGGCACACCCGCCTTTATCGACAATCTGACGCTCTATTTCATCTATTCGGCCATCGTCGCCATCATTGTCGGCGTGGCTTTGGGCTGGGCCGTGCAATCCTTCCGCGTCCGGCTGAGCAATCCCTCGCTTGCCACCGTGGTTTCCGTACTCACCCCGTTCGCCGCCTATTTGCTGGCCGAAGAATTGCATGCTTCCGGCGTTATCGCCGTGGTCGCTGCCGGGTTCTCGCTGGGTCACAACGCGGCGGCGGTCAGCTATGCCGAGCGCATGCAGGAGCGCCAGTTCTGGCGCACCATCGATACCCTGCTCGAGACCTTCGTCTTTGCCTATATCGGCCTGCAATTGCGCTTCGTGATTGACGACGCCCAGGGTGCCGGCTTCGAATTGCCCGAGCTGCTGGCTATTGCCGGGCTGATCCTGCTGGCCACCATTGTGGTGCGCTTCGCCTGGATCTACGGCACCGCCGTGCTGGGCCGGCTGCGGCATCGCGGCATCGAAAAACGGCTCCAACACGTCAAGGCGCCACGCGGCCGCCGCTTCGAATTGCTCGCGCCGTTCAGTTGGAAGGAAAACTTGGTTCTGTCCTGGAATGGCATGCGCGGCGTGGTCACCTTGGCCGCTGCGGCCGGTATTCCGCTACTGACCGCCAGTGGCGAGGAATTCCCCTGGCGCGACGCCATATTGGCACTGGCCTTTCTGGTCACCATCGGCACGCTGCTGCTGCAAGGTCTCACCCTGCCCTGGCTGATCAAGAAGCTCGACGTGTCCGATCCGCGCGATGCCGAGCACGAGCAGCAGCAGCGCAATCTGGCCCGCTCACTGTCGCTGGAGGCTGCCAATAGTGCGGTGGACGATTATCTGCGCGACAATGATTCAGAGGACGACCGGCGGCTTGGCGAGATGATGCGCCGTCGCATGCCTGGCAACCAGAAGCTCGCCGGCACCGACCGCAATCTCGACCGCGCCAAAATGCTGACGCTCAGCCAGACCATGCTCGCCGCCCGCCGTAACCGGCTGATCGCAGCACGCGATGCCATGGAGCTGGACGACAGCGTGGTGCGTGAAATGCTCGAACAGATGGATCTGGAACAGGCGGTGGCCGACAATATGCAGAGCCGGATGCGCTAGCCCTGCGGCAGCGGCGCCGTTTCGTCGAGCGCAACAGCCGCCCCTTCAAGCGCCCGCGCGGCATCGCCGAGCTTGGACGCAAATTTGTGTTCCAAGGCCTCATATTCGGCGGCAACTTCCTGCCCGGCCCGCGTCAGCACGACCACTTCGGTCTCGAGCGCCTTGATCTTGCGTTCGGCCTCGGCCAACTCGTCGACGACCGCTATGCCGGCCATGACCGTCAGGCGATTGTCGCCGATTTCCCCGACTGCGCCCTTGAGCGCCTCGACCTGGCTGTTGAAGCGCTCGGCCAGCCCGATCAGGTGTTTTTGCTGGCCCTCTTCACAGGCCATGCGGTATTTACGGCCATTGATCTCGACATTGACTTCAGGCACCGGTCTACTCCGCCTTGGCCAGCACGTGCCGGACCGTTTCCATCGCCTCGACCAGGCGCCGCGACACGTCATGGGCACTGTCGTCGAGCCGCTTGGCCCGCGCCGAAGCCTTGTCAAGTTCGGTCGCTAGCCGCGCGCGCTCCTGCACCAGCCTTTGGGTATCGACCTCGATGCGGTTATGCTGGCGCATCCGCGTGCCAAGATTTTTGACGCTCTGATCCAGTCGCGCCATGGCCCGGTCGAACCGCGCCGTAGCAGCCGTCAATCCGTCTTCAAGTTCATTATCGCTCATCGCCGTCAATGCCTTTCCGGCTCATCGGGCCCCTGCCGAATCCTGCCTCAGCCATGCCGCCAATGCAACCACTGCGCCAATCGGCCGTCATTGACAGGCAATCCTAACCTGTTATGCCTCGAACCGCCTTTTGGGAGGAGGCGCCCCACGCCTCTTCTCCCCAGTTTTAGAGCAATTCAAGAGAGCGGAAGCCGCGATGACGAATACAGCCCAGCAGAACGATTTGGCCAATGCGATCCGGTCCTTGTCCATGGACGCCGTCGAAAAAGCCAATTCCGGCCATCCGGGCCTGCCCATGGGCTGCGCCGATATCGCCACTGTGCTGTTCACCAAGGTGATGAAGTTCGATCCCGCTGACAGCAAATGGGCTGACCGCGACCGCTTCATCCTCTCGGCCGGCCACGGCTCGATGCTGCTCTATTCCAGCCTCTATCTGCTCGGCTACGAAGACATGACCCTCGACCAGGTCAAGAACTTCCGCCAGCTCGGCTCTAAAACCGCTGGCCACCCCGAATATGGCCACGCCACCGGCATCGAAACCACCACTGGCCCGCTCGGCCAGGGTCTGGCCAATTCGGTCGGCTTTGCCGTCGCCGAAGCCAAGCTTGCTGCTGAATTCGGCTCCGACATCGTTGATCACCACACCTGGGTTCTCGCCGGTGACGGCTGCCTGATGGAAGGCATTTCCCAGGAAGCCATTGCTCTGGCCGGTCACCTCAAGCTCAACAAGCTGACGGTGATCTGGGACAATAACTCGATCACCATTGACGGCGCGGTCTCCAATTCCGACAGCACCGACCAGATCGCCCGCTTCAAGGCGGTACAGTGGAACACTATCGAGATCGACGGCCACGACCAGGACGCCATCGAAAAGGCGCTGCTTGCCGCTAAAAAGAGCGACAAGCCGACCCTGATCGCCGCCAAGACCACGATCGGCTTCGGCGCACCCAAAAAGGCCGGCACCGAAAAAGTGCATGGCGCTCCGCTCGGCGCCGAGGAACTGGCTGGCGCCAAGGCCGCGCTCGGCATCACCTACCCCGCATTCGAAATCCCCGCCGAAATCCTGGCCACCTGGCGCGCTGCCGGCACCCGCAGCCAGAATATTCGCGGCGAATGGCAGTCGCGCCTCGCGGCTCACCCGCAAAAGGCCGAGTTCGAACGCCGCATGAAGGGCGATCTGCCTGCCGCATTCAAACCCGCTATCGACGCCTTCAAGAAAAAGCTCGTTGAGGACAAGCCAAAGGTCGCGACCCGCAAGTCGAGCCAGATGGCGCTTGACGTGATCAACGCCATCTTGCCCGAAACCCAGGGCGGTTCGGCCGATCTGACCCACTCGAACCTGACCAACACCAAGGAAATGGTGCCGTTCCAGGCCGATAACTACCTGGGCCGCTATATGATGTACGGCATCCGCGAGCATGAAATGGCCGCGGCCATGAATGGTATCGCGCTGCATGGCGGGCTCATTCCCTATGGCGGCACGTTCATGGTCTTTACCGACTATGCCCGCCCTTCCATTCGCCTTGCTGCGCTGATGGAAGTGCGCTCGATCTATGTCATGACCCATGACTCGATTGGCCTGGGCGAAGACGGCCCGACCCACCAGCCGGTGGAACATTTGACGGCCCTCCGCGCGATTCCCAACCTCTTGGTCTTCCGCCCGGCCGATGCCGTGGAAGCGCTCGAATGCTGGCAGCTGGCGCTGGAATCGACCCATGCGCCGTCCATCTTGGCCCTGTCGCGCCAGAACCTGCCGGCCCTGCGCACCGAATATCAGGCCGAAAACCTGTCGGCTAAGGGCGCCTATGTCATTGCCGGCGACAAGAATGCTGACGTCGTGATCTTCGCCACTGGCTCGGAAGTTGCAATCGCCGTCGAGGGCCAGAAGCAGCTCGCCGAGCAAGGCATTGCCGCCAAGGTCGTGTCGGTGCCCTCGATGGAATTGCTGGCCAAGCAGTCTGATGCCTATAAGGCCGAGCTCTACGGCAATGCCAAGGCGCGCGTCGCCATCGAAGCCGGCATCGAAATGAGCTGGAGCAAGCTGCTCGGCGACAAGGGCCGCTTCATCGGCATGCATAGCTTCGGCGCTTCCGGCCCGATCGACGCGCTCTATGATCACTTTGGTATTACGGCCAAAGCCGTTGTTGAAGCCGTCACCGCACAGTTGTAAGAGAGCCCCGCCTCCCTTTTCCACCTCCCACCTTTGAGGAGCCTCCTATGGCAGTTCGCGTCGCCATCAATGGTTTTGGCCGTATCGGCCGCAATGTTCTGCGCGCCATCATCGAATCCGGCCGCACCGATATCGAAGTCGTTGCGATCAACGACCTCGGCCCGGTCGAAACCAATGCCCATCTGTTCCGCTTTGACAGCGTGCATGGCCGTTTCCCGGGCACGGTGACGGTTGATGGCGACACCATCGATGTGGGTCGCGGCCCGATCAAGGTGACTGCGGTCCGCAATCCCGAAGAGCTGCCGCATGCCGCCATGGGCGTCGACATTGCGCTCGAATGCACCGGCATCTTCACCTCCAAGGAAAAGGCCGCGCTGCATCTCAAAGCCGGCGCCAAGAAGGTGCTGATCTCGGCACCGGGCGAAGGTGCCGACCTGACCGTGGTCTATGGCATCAACCACCAGAAGCTGGCCAAGGAGCACATCATCGTCTCCAACGCCTCCTGCACCACCAATTGCCTGGCCCCGCTCGCCTATGTGCTGAACGAGACCGTCGGCATCGAAAAGGGAATGATGACCACCATCCATTCCTATACCGGTGACCAGCCGACCCTCGACACCATGCACAAGGATCTTTATCGCGGCCGCGCTGCGGCCCTGAGCCAGATCCCGACCTCGACCGGCGCTGCCAAGGCCATTGGCCTGGTGCTGCCCGAGCTCAAGGGCAAGCTGGACGGCGTCTCGATCCGCGTGCCGACCCCGAACGTGTCGCTGGTGGACTTCAAGTTCATCGCCAAGCGCAACACTACCGCCGACGAGATCAACGAAATCGTGCGCAAATATGCCGATTCCAGCCTCAGGGGCATTCTGGGCTATACCATCCACCCCAATGTCTCGATCGACTTCAATGGCGACAGCCATTCCTCAACCGTGGCGCTGGACCAGACCAAGGTGATGGACGGCAATTTCGTCGCCGTGCTCTCCTGGTACGACAATGAATGGGGCTTCTCCAACCGCATGGCCGATACCGCCGTGGCGCTGGGCAAGACGCTCTAAGCTTTCGCCTGCATTGCATTAAAGGCCCCGTCGTGATCCACGGCGGGGCCTTTGTGCTGCTGACAGCTTTTGTCATATCGATTTGTTCTGTGACGATCAGGAGGGCCTCGCATGGACAAGATCGATTTCAAGACCGAGCTGAAACATCTCTACCAGCCCGGCTCCCGGGATTTTGTCTTTGTCGACGTGCCCGCCATGAACTTCCTCATGGTCGATGGCCAGAGCGACCCCAACACAACCGAGAGCTACCGAGTGGCCGTGGAATGGCTCTATTCGGTGAGCTATGCCATGAAATTCGCCTCCAAGGACTTGGGGCAGGACTATTTCGTGCCACCGCTGGAAGGCCTGTGGTGGGCCGATAATCCCGGTGATTTTCTCGCCCGCAACAAGGCGAACTGGCACTGGATCATGATGATCATGGTGCCCGATTTCATCACCCGCACCATGTTTAACGCCGCCGTCGAGAAATCCGCTGAGAAACTGACCGAGGCGCCGGCCAGCCTGCGTCTCGAGACTTTGGACGAGGGCCGCGCCCTGCAAATCATGCATCTGGGCAGCTATGATGACGAAGGCCCGGCATTGGAGCATCTGCATGAAGTGGAAATGCCGGGGCGCGGCCTGACCTTTAATGGTCATCACCACGAAATCTATCTCAACGACCCGCGCAAGACCGCGCCCGCCAAGCTCAAGACCATCCTGCGCCAGCCGGTCAAGCCTGCCTGAGCGCTTGCCAGTGAGGTCTCCGCGCCCCTAATCTCCGCTCAAAGCCACCATTTCCCCGAGATGCCGCATGAGCCTAGACCGATCCATCCGTTGGCGTGGTCTTGATCCGGTCAGCCTTGAGCATTGCCACGTCATCTCGACCCCGCGCGACACCCGCATTCGCGGCGCCATCGTCACGCCGGCCTATGGCCTGTTCTACCGCATCAAGCTGGACGATACCGAGCAGGTCCGTACGGTGAGGCTCGAGCGCACCGATGGGGCGGTGCTGGAACTGTTTTCCGACGGCGCCGGCAATTGGTCGGATGACCGCGCCGAGCCGCTGCCCAACCTGGCGGGCTGTATCGACATCGATATCTGGCCAACCCCGCTGACCAATTCGCTGCCCATCTGGCGCGCCCAATGGACCATCGGCACGCCGCAACGCTTCGCCATGGCCTGGATCGACGGCGACGAAATGACAGTGCAGCGCAACGAGCAGATCTATACCAAGCTCGATCCCAGTCATTTCCGCTTCAAGGGCGCCAATGGCTTCGAGCGGGTGCTCGAAGTGGATGGTGATGGTCTGGTGCTCGACTATCCCGGCCTGTTTGCGCTGGCGCCCTAGCCGTCATCGCAGAGTCATCAAATCAGCCCAAAATCGACCTCGTTCATGTCGTTGGGGCGAGCAACCATGTTCCAGATTATGCGGCACATCTTTGCGGGCCTGCCGATTGCGTCGGTCCTGATCGGCTTTGCCGGGCAACCTGCCGCTCTCGTGGTGCCGCCCGCGCTCACCGCCGGGTTCGTACTGATCCGCGACCGTATCATCCGCCGCCGCGTGGGCCTTGCCGCCTGGCCCAGCGATGGCTTTGCCCGCCATGTGCTGGTTGATGACCTGGGCTGGCTGCTGTTCCTGACCTTGGCCGGCCTGCCGCTCTTCTTCATCGGCACCCTTCTGCGCGGCTTGCTCATTGCGGCCTGACACCGCAATTTTTGCCGCCCCGGCTTCCCCCTCCTCTCATGCTCTGCTACGCCACGGCTGATATTTCTCCGGAGGCCCGACTGTGACCGCAACCTTCAAGACCCTCGACGAACTCGACCTGACCAACAAGCGCGTGCTGCTGCGGGCCGACCTCAACGTCCCGGTCGCCGATGGCAAGGTTAGCGACGCCACCCGCATCGAGCGGCTGGTGCCCACCATCCGCGAAATCGTCAAGCATGACGGCAAGGCCATCCTGCTCAGCCATTTCGGCCGCCCCAAGGGCAAGGTCGATCCAGAATTCTCGCTCGAGCAGGTCTGCTCCGCCGTAGCCGACCAGACCGGCCACCCCGTCGGCTTCGTCGCCACCGACTGGAACGATGTCAGCGCCGCCAAAAAGGCGATCGACGCCGCCCCTGCCGGCTCGGTGCTGGTGCTCGAAAACACCCGCTTCCACCCCGGCGAAGAAGCCAACAATCCCGAATTGGCCCAGCGCATGGCCAGCCTTGGCGATGTCTACGTCAACGACGCCTTCTCGGCCGCCCACCGCGCTCATGCCTCCACCGAAGCGCTGGCGCATCTGCTGCCGGCGGCGGCGGGCCTGGCCATGCAGGCCGAGCTCGAAGCTCTCGAGGCAGGCCTGGGCAAGCCGAAAAAGCCGGTGGTCGCCATTGTCGGCGGCGCCAAGGTGTCTTCCAAGATCGATCTGCTGGAAAACCTCGTCACCAAGGTAGATGGCCTCGTCATCGGCGGCGGCATGGCCAATACCTTCCTGCATGCCCAGGGCCATGGTGTCGGCAAATCGCTGGCCGAAAAGGACCTGGCGGAAACTGCTTTGCGCATCATGGACAAAGCCATCGATAGCGGCTGTGCCATCATCCTGCCGATCGACGCTGTGGTTTCCTGGCATTTCAAGGCCGATAGCCCCACCCGCCTCTATGGCGTGGACGCCATCGATCCCGACGGCATGATCCTTGATATCGGCCCCTCCTCCATCGAGCGCATCACCGGCGCCATCGACGACGCCCATACCGTGGTCTGGAACGGGCCCATGGGCGCTTTCGAGATGAACCCGTTCGACGCGGGCACCGTGGCCATCGCCAAACATGTGGCCAAACGCACCCATGACGGCAAGCTGGTCTCGGTGGCCGGCGGCGGCGACACGGTTTCGGCCCTGGCCCATGCCGGCGTCAAGGACGCCTTCACCTATGTCTCCACCGCCGGCGGCGCCTTCCTCGAATGGATGGAAGGCAAGCCCCTGCCGGGCGTTGAAGCGCTGAAGAAGTAGGCAGACATGCCTCATCCGGTGGTCGCTCCGACGCTGACGACCGAACGGCTGACGCTGCGCCCACAACGGCGCAGCGACTTCGATCTGCTGGTTGCGCTCTATACGACCGATCGCTCGCGCTTCGTCGGCGGCCGCAGAGCCCCAGCCGTCGTTTGGCGGGACTTCATGAACTCGGTGGGCCATTGGCCAATCTGTGGCATGGGCGGTTGGGCGATCGACATTACGGCGAGCGGCCAATGCATTGGCGAAGTCGCCGTGTGCCAGCCTCCAGAATATCCCGAGACCGAAATCGGCTGGGTGCTGTTTGAGGGTTTCGAGCGACAAGGCTTTGCCCTCGAGGCGGCAAAAGCCGCCCGGGACTATGCGCGCCTGACGATCGTTCCGCCAAGTCTTGTGTCCTACATCGACCCCGACAACGCCCCCTCGATCAAGCTCGCTCAGCGACTGGGTGGCCAACTGGACAAGACGGCAGCAACGCCGAATGGTGATGCGTGCCTGGTGTTCCGCTATTGGTAGGAGCGCAAGCCATGCAACTGGTCAGCATTGATCATTCCGAGCTTGGCGGCGCGTTGGCAAGGCAGACCCAAGATCTGCTTGATCTGGCATTTCCCGACATGGCCGGACAATATTACCAGGGCGAGATACCCCGGAAGCTCATTCTGCTGCTGGATGATGACACGGTTGTAGGGCATCTCGCAGCCTATATCCGACAGGTGAGCGTCGGCGGAGAGCCCATGGAAATTGGAATTCTGGGCGGCGTTGCCATCGCGCCGAACTATCGCGGCAAGGGGCTGTCAAAACGTCTCATCGCAGCGGCACACCAGTTGCTGGTCAACGCCAATATTGGCTTTGCGGTGCTCTTCGCGTTCGAACCCGAACGCTATCTGTCATCGGGCTATCGCCGCATGACCACGCAAATGCGGTTCACCGAGCACGGAGAAATCAAGCAGTTCGTCTATCGCGGCGGCATGGTCGCTGAGCTTGGTGATCGACCATGGCCCGACGCCCTGCTCGATCTAAAAGGGCCCACGGTCTAGCCTTCCATACAAGATACATCTTTCGTCTAATAACCCTAGGTCTAATCGAAGCCGGCGTGACGAAAGTCTAATCTGCCACCAAGTTCACCACTTGAGGCTGATATCCATGACGAAGTCGCTTAACGCCATCGCGCAGAAATTGATGGAATCCGGCAAGGGCATCCTGGCTGCCGACGAATCCGAGGGCACCATCGGCAAGCGTTTCGCCAAGATCAACCTGCCCAATACGCTCGATCTGCGCCGCGATTATCGCGAGATGCTGTTCCGCTCGACCAATGCGATGCAGAACTACATTTCGGGCGTCATCCTGACCGAAGAGACACTCGAGCAATCGGCCGCCGATGGCACCGCATTCCGCGCCATTCTGGCCGATGCCGATGTCATTCCCGGCATCAAGGTCGATCGCGGCACCTTCCCCATGCCCGGTGATGGCGGCGAAAAGATCACCGAGGGTCTTGATGGCCTGCGCCAACGCCTCGCCCGTTATGCCACCCTAGGCGCCGGCTTTGCCAAGTGGCGCGCCGTCATCACCATCAATGACATCGCCCCCACCCGCAACAATATCCGCGCCAATGCCCATGCGCTGGCCCGCTATGCCATTCTTTGCCAGGAAGCCGGCATCGTGCCGGTGGTCGAGCCCGAAGTGGTCGGCGATGGCGAGCCGGGCAACCATTCACTGGAGCGTTGCGCGACCGTGACCGGCGAAGTGCTGGAAAACGTGTTCAAGGAACTGCGCCTCGCCGGTGTCGATCTCTCCGGCATGCTGCTCAAGCCCAATATGGTGTTGCCCGGCATCAATTCGCGCGATCGCCCTTCGGTTGAGGACGTTGCCAAGCGTACGGTCGAAGTGCTGCGCGAGCATGTGCCCGCCGCCGTCCCCGGCATTGCGTTCCTCTCAGGTGGGCAGACCGACGAAGAAGCCACCGCGCATCTGTCGGCCATGAACCGGATCCCTGGCAAGCCCTGGCCGATGACCTTCTCCTATGGCCGTGCGCTGCAGAACGTTGCCCTGCGCACCTGGGCCGGCCGCCGCGAGAATTTCCCCCAGGCCCAGGCCGCCTTCAGCCACCGCGCCCATATGAACTCCCTGGCGGCGCTGGGCACCTGGACGGGCGAGCTGGACCGCGCCGCCTGACATAAAGTTCCCTGCGACGTTCTCCCAGTCGCATCCGAAATGCGCGCCTCCCTCCCGGGGCGCGCATTTTCTTTGCGCGAGCCCTGCCACTTCGCCTATTGCAAGAGCCGTCCCTTTTGTCGCCAAAATGGCGATCTATTGAGCACGCGCGTCGAGTATCCGGAAGCCATGGCCCCTCAGCTTTATCTCATCACCCCCGCTGCCGCCGATCCGGAAAGCTTTCCCGCTCTCCTGATGAGCGTATTGAGCGCTGCCGAAATCTCCGCGCTGCTGGTGCGCCGGGGCGACTTGGCCGATGCGGCTTATGCCGCGCTGGCCGGCAAGATTGTCAATATCGGCCAGGGCGCCGGTTGCGCGGTCTTGCTGGAAAACGACACGGCGCTGGCCAAAAAGCTTGGTGCCGATGGTGTGCATGTCACGACCGGCAGCAAGGACACCAAGGCCGCCATCGCAGCGCTCAAGCCCGCCGCCATTGTGGGCGCCGGCAATATCAACAGCCGGCATGACGCCATGACCATGGGCGAGCTCGACGTCGACTACGTGTTTTTCGGTCCGTTCCACGGTCAGGCCGACGCCACTGCGGCCGATCTGGCGCAATGGTGGGCCGAGACCTTCGAAATTCCCGCCGTGTTCAGCGATCCGGCGGCGACCAGCGGGCTGCATCACGGCGCCGAATTCCTCGCGCTTTCGGACTCCATCTGGTCCGCCCCTTCTCCGGCCGCCGCCATTGCCGCGATCGCCGCTTCGTTCGAGGAAACTGCATGACCCGGCTGCTCCCCGCCATCGCCCTGCTGCTGGCGCTCGCCCCCCTGCCCGCCCTAGCGCAGGACGAAGCGGCCGAGGCCATCAGCAGCGAGGTCTTCGGCCCGCGCGCCAATGTGGACTATGCCTTTGGCGCATTTCAGCGCGGCTATTTCCTGACGGCGCTCGAATATGCCCTGCCGCGTGCGGAAAAGGGCGATGCCGCCGCCCAGACGCTGATCGCCGAAATCTACGCCAAGGGCCTGGGCGTGACGCAGAATGATGAAAGCGCCGCCAGCTGGTATCAGCTGGCCGCCAATAATGGCGGCGTGCTCGCCATGTTCGAGCTAGCGCTCTACTATCAGGACGGCATTGGCGTACCCAAGAACCGCGCGCGCGCCGCCGATCTGTTCAAGAAATCCGCCGAGGGCGGCTATATTCCGGCCAAGTACAACCTGGCTTTGCTGCATGTCGAAGGCATCTATGCCTCGCCCAGCCTCACGGAAGCGGCAAGCCTGATGAAGGAAGCCGCCGACGCCGAATTGCCCGAGGCGCAATATGACTACGGCACCATGCTGATCGAAGGCGCGGGCCTGGCACCCAACGAGGCCGAAGGCGCCAAATATGTCAAGCTGGCGGCCGAGCAGGACCTGATCGCCGCCCAGATCGATTACGCTACCTTGCTCTATCTCGGCCAGGGCGTGGAAAAGAATGTCGAGGAAGCAGCTAGCTGGTATCAGCGCGCTGCCGAGGCGGGCAACGCCGTGGCGCAGAACCGCTATGCCAAGCTGCTCGCGGTGGGCGAAGGCGTGCCGCTCAGCCTCGAGGACGCGGCCATGTGGCGCGCTTTGGCGCGGCGCCAAGGGCTGTCCGACCCATCGCTCGACCGGCTGCTGGTCTCCATCCCCAGCGATCAATTGGCCAAGGCCGAGGAGCGCGCCCGCTTCTGGCCCTCTACCCCGCCAACCGCAGAAACCATCGCCACCATTCCCACCACCACGCCGGCGCCGCAGGATGGTCCGCCGGTGCTGCCGGCACCGACCGACCCGAACGAGGCCCCTGCCGCGCCGGCCGAGCAAAGCAGCGATCCGGCACCCCAACCGCAAAACCCTTGAACCTTTGGGCATTCTGGGGCAATAAGCCCGCCACACACGGGTTAAGCGCAGCGGGTCGTCATTCGGCCTCATGATGAGCCTGTCGAAACCCTGATCGAACGGGCATGGCGCGCGGATCCGGCATTTCGGCAAGCCCAGGATGAGGTTTGTTGCCAGCCGGCCCCGTCGCCCCACAGCGAGAAAAGACTTTCTTCATGGCCAAGATCAACGGCAACGAAATCCGCCCCGGCAATGTCGTCAACCACCAGGACCGGCTCTGGGTCGCGGTCAAGGTCGATCACGTCAAGCCCGGCAAGGGCGGCGCCTACGCCCAGGTCGAACTCAAGGCCATCCTTGGCGGCACCAAGCTCAACGAGCGTTTCCGTTCGGCGGAAACCGTGGAAACCGTCGAACTCGAATTCCGCGACTTTACCTATCTTTACGAGCAGGGCGACAGCCTCGTATTCATGGATCAGGACAGCTACGAGCAGGTCGAACTGGCCAAGGACTTCGTCGGCGAGCGCGCCGCGTTCCTGCAGGACGGCATGAAGATCACCCTCGAAATGCACGAGGAAACCCCGCTCGGCATCAAGTTCCCGGCCAACGTCATTCTCGAAGTCACCGAAGTCGATCCGGTGCAGAAGGGCCAGAGCGTCTCCAGCCAGTTCAAGCCGGCGATCATGTCGAATGGCCTCAAGGTCATGGTGCCGCCCTTCATTGCCGTGGGCGAACGCATCGTCGTCGACACCACCGAAGCCACTTACATGCGCCGGGCAGACTGATCATGGCACGTTCCGCAATTCTCAATGTCATGGTTTCAGCCGCGATCAAGGCTGGCCGTTCGCTGACCAAGGACTTTGCCGAGGTCGAAAACCTGCAGGTTTCCCGCAAAGGACCGGCCGATTTCGTCTCCAAGGCGGATCTGCGCGCCGAGCAGATCGTGTTCGACGAACTCAAGAAGGCCCGCCCCACCTATGCCTTCCTGATGGAAGAAGGCGGGGAAGTCACCGGCACCGATGGCCAACACCGCTGGATCATCGACCCGCTCGATGGCACCACCAATTTCCTGCACTCGATCCCGCTCTTTGCCGTTGCCATCGCGCTGGAACGCGCCAATGAGATCGTGGCCTCGGTGATCTACAATCCCGTGCTGGACGAGCTCTACACCGCCGAAAAGGGCGGCGGCACCTGGGTCAACGACCGTCGCCGCCTGCGCATTGGCGGCCGCCGTCATCTGGCCGATGCCGTGGTCTGCACTGGTATCAAGACCCAGGGCACGGCCAATGACAGCCTGCAGCTGCGCCAGCTGGCCGCCATCAATCCCGCCGTGGCCGGCATCCGCCGCTCCGGCTCGATTTCCATGGACTTGGCCTGGCTCGCTGCCGGCCGCTATGACGCGGTCTGGGAAGCCGGGCTCGCCCCCTGGGACGTCGCGCCGGGCCTGCTGATGGTCAAGGAAGCCGGCGGCACTATTTCGGACTTTGCCGGCAGCCCCGGCTCGGTCTGGAATGGTCAGGTCGTGGCCGGCAATGAAGCCCTGCATGCCGCGCTGCTGAAGCAACTCAGGCGGATCCAGTAACGACGAATCCGCAGCGGCCCAGGCTTGCATCTTGCCCGGCCGCTGCGCATCTATGCTGCCGGAGGCGTTTTCCCATGGCAGTGCCCACGCTCTATGACTGGATCGGCGGCATCGAGCCGTTGCGCCGTCTGACCGCCGAATTCTACCGCCGCGTGCCCGATGATCCGGTGCTGGCGCCGGTATTCGCCCATATGGCGGCCGACCACCCCGAACATGTCGCGCTGTTTCTCGCCGAAGTGCTGGGCGGCCCTGCGCTTTATTCACGCGAACATGGCGGCCATCCCGAAATGGTGCGCCATCATCTGGGACGGCATCTGAGCGAGGTGATGCGGCGGCGCTGGATTGGCCTGCTGCTCGATACCTATACCGATCTGGGCCTGCCGGCCGATCCCGAATTTGCTTCGGCGCTGGTTGGCTATCTCGAATGGGGATCGCGGCTGGCGGTCATCAATTCGGCGCCCGGCGCGACCGTGTCCGAACAGGCACCAATGCCCAAATGGGGCTGGGGTGAAACTGGCGGTCCCTATATTCCCAAAGCCGACTAACCGAGTGGCAGCAGCTCCTCGAACCAGTTCATATCCTCAAAGCTGCAGAAGGCCGGCGTGCGCAATTCCAGCACCGGCGCCTGCACACGGATCATGGCCAAGGCATCGTCCAACATATCCTGCCAGCCGGGCAGCGCCGCCTCGTCGAACCAGTCGATCAGATAGGCGAAGGTGATGTGGAATTCGTAGCTGTCGTGATCGGGATGCCGATAGCCCAACAGCGCCGCCAGATCATTGCGCCAGCCGGCCATGGCGCGCCGATCGGCTTCGGTAATCCCCTGCACCGCCAGCCCCGTGGGCAGCGCCCGGACGGCTTCCACCGCGAATGCCGTCCCGCCCGCATAGGGCGCCAGCCGCTCCAGCATCAGCTCGGTCATCGTATCGACGGACGTATCGGGCGACACGCCCATCGGCCAATAGGTCGGCTCGCGGCGGGTTTCGATAATGCCCTGGAACAGCGTCATATGCAGGCTCTCCGCCGCCGTAAAGGCCAGCTGGCGCGCTTCGGGCATGTCTAGATAATGCTGCCGCGCCGCACGCAGGACGCGCTCGGTATCCGAACCCTCCTGCAGATG
This sequence comes from Devosia sp. ZW T5_3, assembly GCF_044987315.1. Classification (NCBI taxonomy): domain Bacteria; kingdom Pseudomonadati; phylum Pseudomonadota; class Alphaproteobacteria; order Hyphomicrobiales; family Devosiaceae; genus Devosia; species Devosia sp. ZW T5_3. The sequence goes on along the minus strand of NZ_JBJDRE010000010.1, from coordinate 160,861 downwards.
ACACACCACGGTATTGCCCCGCTCAGGCAGGAAAATGCCGTCCTTGTTGTAGCGCTGGCCCAGATGGCGCGGCGCGGCGGGACGGTGGGTGCGGGAAAATGCCTGTAGATCGGGCGAGATCATGGCCATGGACATGGCGGGGCTCCGGATAAGGTTTGCTGGGCACAGCGCTATCCGCCCTAAACGAAACCTCTGTGACAGCGATGCCAACACACAAACCTTTGTCATTGCCCTGCCACGCTGCACTGACTAGTCTTGGCAGTGATTTGCGCGCATGAGGCAAGGTTCCGGCAAAGATGACGCAAGGCTACGATCCATACCATCTCGCCAGCCCGACTGTTTACCTCATCAAGATCGTGATTTTTCTGGTGCTGGTGGCGCTGGTGGGGGCGATCCTGTTCACCACGATCGTCACCTTCTTCTGGGCCAATCCGTTCATCAATTCGATGATCTTCCTGGCCTTGTTCGTCGGCATTTTCCTCAGCTTCCGCCAGATATTCCGCCTGTTTCCCGAGGTGAAATGGGTCAATTCGCTGCAGGACGGTAATGTCACCAATGTGCGCCCGCCCGTGCTGCTGGCGCCCGTCGCGGGCCTGCTGCGCGAGCGGATCGGGGAAGCGATCATCACGCCTTCCTCCATGCGCTCGATCCTGGACAGCGTGGGTAACCGGCTCGATGAAGCCAAGGATACCTCGCGCTACCTGACCGGCCTTCTGGTGTTTCTGGGCCTGATGGGCACGTTTTACGGCCTGCTCGAAACCGTCAGCAGCGTCGCTGGCGTGATCAATTCGCTCGACGTGACCAATGGCGATAGCGCCGCGCAATTCTCAAGCCTGCGCGAGGGCCTGTCGGCCCCGCTGGCCGGCATGGGCACCGCGTTCTCCTCCTCGCTGTTCGGTCTTGCCGGCTCGCTCGTGTTGGGCTTCCTCGACCTGCAGACCAGCCAGGCGCAGAACGCCTTCTATACCGACCTTGAGGACTGGATGACCTCGATGACCGAGCTAGACCATCCCGTTTCGGCCATGCAGGCCAATGCGGGTGGCCCCGAAATGCAGGCCATGTTCGACAAGCTCGGCAGCTCGATGCAGAACCAGAATTCCTCCCAGAACGCCATCCGCGCCATGGCCGAACTGGCGCGCGGCATTGACGGGCTGGTCAAGCATATCCGCACCGAGCAGGACGATCTGCGCAAGCATATTGCCGACCAGGCCGAGACCAATCAGAAGCTGCGCGAGTTGATCGAGGCCGTACTGTCCCAGGCAGATAGCGAGCGGCGGAACTAATGCCAGGAGCCCGCTCCCGCCGGCGCATCGAGGCCAATTACTGGCCCGGCTTCGTGGATGCCCTCTCGAGCCTGCTGCTCGTCATCATCTTCCTGCTCTCCCTGTTCATGCTGACCCAGTTTTTCCTGGGCCAGGAATTGCAGGGCCGCGACACCGCGCTCTCCCGGCTCAATAGCCAGATTGCCGAACTGACCGACCTGCTCCAGCTCGAGCGGTCCAATTCCGATGACTTGAACTCCCAGATCGCCAATCTGACGGCCACGCTCGCCACCGCCCAATCCGACAATGCCGAGCTGACCGGCCAGCTTTCGGGCATCGGCGCGGGACTGGCGGGCAAGGACGAGACCATTGCGGGCCTGCAATCCGAGCTGGCGGACGCCCAGGACCTGTCCGACGAGGCCAATGCGCAGATCACCCTGCTCAACCAGCAATTGGCCGCGCTGCGCACCCAGATCGGCGCGTTGGAAAACGCCCTCGAAGCGTCCGAAAGCCGCGACACCGAATCGCGCACCCAGATCGCCGATCTGGGCCGCCGCCTCAATCTGGCATTGGCTCAGCGCGTGCAGGATTTGAGCCGCTATCGCTCCGACTTCTTCGGTCGCTTGCGGCAAATCCTGGAAGGTCGTGCCGATGTGCGCGTCGTCGGCGACCGTTTCGTGTTCCAATCCGAAGTGCTGTTCGATCCCGGCCAGGCCGATATCCAGCCCGGCGGCACGCCCGACCTCGATGCCTTGGCCGCGGCCATATTGCAGCTCGAAACCGAAATCCCGCCCGACATCAATTGGGTGCTGCGCATCGATGGCCACACCGACAAGCGCCCGATCTCCAATGCCCGCTTCCCCTCGAACTGGGAACTGTCAGCCGCCCGCGCCATTTCGGTGGCGCAATATCTGGTGACCAAGGGCGTCTCACCCAACCGGCTGGTCGCCGCCGGCTTCGGCGAATTCACCCCGCTCGACCCCGCGGATAATGACGAAGCCTACCGCCGCAATCGCCGGATTGAGTTCAAGCTGACCGAGGGGTGAGCCAAACCTGGGCCCCGACTTCGTCCTTCGACAGGCTCGGGATGAGGTCTACTGGTCGGTCTGCGCTCTAGAAGTAGACCTCATGGTGAGCTTGTCGAACCACGAGGTCGTGGCACCTAAGCCAGATCATCCAGCCGGAACTGCAGCCGTGCCAGTTCGGCATAGCGGCCGCCCTTGGCAACCAGTTCGTCATGGGTGCCCTGGTCGATAATGTGACCGCCATCAAGCACCAGGATCTTGTCGGCATCGCGGATGGTGGCCAGCCGGTGGGCGATCACCAGCGTGGTACGGCCCTGCATCAGATGCTCCAGCGCCTTCTGCACCAATTGCTCGCTCTGGGCGTCCAATGCACTGGTCGCCTCGTCGAGCAACAGGATCGGCGCATTCTTCAAAATCGCCCGCGCAATGGCCAGCCGCTGCTTCTGCCCGCCCGACAGCATCACCCCGCGCTCGCCGACAATGGTGTCATAGCCCAACGGCAGATCGGTGACGAAATCATGCACCAAAGCCGCCGTGGCGGCCGAGATCACTTCAGCATCGCTCGCATCGGGTTTGCCGAAGCGGATATTGTCGGCAATCGTGCCGGCAAAAATGGTCGGCTCCTGCTCGACATAGGCAAAGCGCTGCCGCAACTCGCTCAGCCGCACCTGGCGAATGTCGATACCGTCGACCAGGATGGCGCCGCTCTTGACGTCGTAAAAGCGCTGCAGCAGCGACAAAGTGGTCGACTTGCCCGAACCGGAGGCGCCCACCAGAGCCACAGTTTCCCCATGCCCCACGGTAAAGCTGAGATCGGTCAGCACATGCTCGTAGCCGCCGGTATCATAGCCGAAATTGACTTGCTCGAATGCCACGGTGCCCAGCGGCGGATTGGGCAGCGCCACCGGCTTTACCGCTTCGGTAATGCTGGGTTCGGTATCGAGGATTTCGGTCAGCCGCTCGGTGGCGCCGGCCACCGTCTGCAGGGTGCCTAGCACTTCGCTGACATTGGTCAAAGCGCCCGAGGCCATCAGCGCATAGACCAGGAACTGCGCCAGTTGGCCGGCGGTGACAGTGCCCTCGAACACCGAACGGGCGCCCCACCAGACCAGGAACACAATGGCCGCCGAGCCGAGGAAAATCACCATGCCCACCAGCACCGAACGGGCAGCGAGGCGCTTGGTTTCGGCCACATAGCTGGCTTCGCTGCGCTTGCCGTAATGGGAGGATTGCGCATCTTCCTGGGTGAAGGATTTGACCGTGCGGGTGGCGCCCAGCATTTCGGTGGCCATGGCGGACAGATCCGCCAGCGCATCCTGGGTCCGGCGCGACATGCCGCGCAGGCGGCGCGAATAGGCGATCAGCGGCAGCAGGATCAGCGGCGCAGCAATGACCACGGCAATGGTCAGCACCGGGCTGGTCAGCAGCATCATGATCAGCGCGCCGATAATGGTGACGATGGAGCGCAAAGCCAGCGTCATGCTGGAGCCCACCGCACTGCGAATCGTGGCGACGTCGCCATTGAGCCGGCTGGTCAGCTCACCCACCCGATGGGTATCAAAGAACCGGGCATCCAGCGCCAGCAGGTGCGAAAACACCGCCTGGCGCAGATCGGCCAGCACGCGCTCGCCAATGACCGAGATGAAATAAAAGCGCAGTCCGCTGGCAATGGCCATCACCAGGGCAATGGAGACGATCAGCCAGCCATAGCGACCGACATTTTCCAGGTTCTGCTCGACAAAGCCCTGATCGATCGCCCCGCCCAGCATGGCGGGAATGGCCAGCGAAGAAATCGCCGAGACGAGGAGAAAGAGAATAGCCAGGACCAGCCGCCACGGATAACGCAGCACAAAGGGCATAAGGCGCCGCAAGGGTTGCAGCTTGCGCGGATTCATATTGGGCGTTTCGAGTAGTTTTTCGGCCCCGGTCGGTGCCTGGGTCGCCTGATCTGTCATCGCTCGGATACGCCACTCTGGTGGAGTTGGGGTCCGGAAGAGCCCGGGCCGCGCTGCGGCTTCGATATAGGCGCTGCCCGAAATGCCCGCAACAGCTTTGTCCCGCGCAATTTTGCCACGCCCATACCCTTGCAGACCGGGCCTGCTTTCTGTATGAAGCCGCCAACACCAGTTTTAGATGCTCTCCGGGCGCCACGGCGCCCGTTTGATTTGAGGCGATACCGATGAAGGCTGACATCCATCCGGACTACCACACGATCACTGTGGTCATGACCGACGGCACCAAGTACGAAACCCGTTCGACCTACGGCAAGCCCGGCGATACGCTGCAGCTCGACATCGATCCCAAGACCCATCCGGCCTGGACCGGCGGCACGGGCCAGCTGCTTGACCGCGGCGGCCGCGTCTCGCGCTTCAAGGAGCGCTTCAAGGGCCTGGGCATCTAAGCCAGTCCTTCTCGGAATTCGAAAAGCCCGGCCTTGTGCCGGGTTTTTCTTTTGCCGGTAAGCCCTTATCCTGGTGCAAGATTTGGGGATTGCCATGCGCGCCTTGCTGTTTGCCGCCGCTGCCGTGTTTGAAATCGGTGGGTGCTACCTGGTCTGGCAGGCCCTGCGCCTTGGCCAAGTTTGGTATTGGGCGCCGGCTGTGGTCCTGCTGGGCCTCTTCGCCTGGTGCCTGGCTCTGACCGGAACCGACAGCGCCGGCCGGATTTTCGCGGTCTATGGCGGCATCTATATCGCCGCGTCGGTGATCTTCATGGTGATGGTCGAGCGGGTCCGGGCCGATATCTGGGATATTGCTGGTGTGCTGATCTGCCTATTGGGTGCGGCCGTGATCTATTTCGGCCCGCGCGGTGCCTAGGCCCGCCCGAACGCGGCCTTGAGACGTGCCAACTGATCGGCAATGCCATTGGCGACGCCGATATCGAGCTCGGGCAACTTGCCGCGTTCCAGCGTATCGAACTGCATCACCCGGTCGAACAGGCGGTCGCCCTTGTCGATATAATCGCGCAGAGGCGCGGGCAATTGGGCATAACCCGGCCCGCCGCGCTCGGATGGCGTGGCGGAGAATTTGACCTTCTCCTTTTCGGAGCGGGCATTTTCCTTGGTGATTTCGCCTTCGTTGACCGCGCGCTGCAGCAAGAGCCAGGAGGCCAGCTGCATCAGGCGCGTGGTCAGGCGCATCGATTCGGTGGCGTAGAGAAACGAGGCTTCGCGGCCCAGGATGCGGCTATCGCCACGGCCCTCGCCATCGAGATAGGCCGCAACCTCCTCGATCAGCGCCATGCCTTCGCGATACAGCAGGTCAAACCCGCCGGACGCCACGATGCGCGGCCCGATGGCAATCGCCCTACCCTTTTCGCTCAGTTCCGTCACGCGACCTCCTCGCTCATCGTTCCATGCTAGGCGCAAACGCTGCAAGCGTCACCCGCCACTTCGCATCAAGCTGAAAAGAGCTTTAAGAACATGAAGATAGTGACGATAAAACGGCCCTGGAAAAGAAAAAAGAGCCGTAAGAACGGCTCTCGAAGTTAACAGGGAGGCGTCAAACAGAGGGAGAAACCACTCTGAAAAATTCAGAAGAACCTGAATAATGAGAGGTTACCGCGCAAACATTAATTGCCGGTTAAAGCGTGGCGATTTCTTAACCCTGTACGTTTGCGGAGCGTTGACCGCTCCGCTGGTTAGAACTTGAACACCGCATCGGCCGCCTTGCGCGTGGCGCCGCGCGCTTCGATGGCCGCGCGCAGACGGACGATCTCGGCCTCGAGCAGCCCGATGCGTTCGCTCAATTCTTCCACCGACATGGTATCGATCGGCATGCCCACTTCGTGGCGTTTTGGCTTGCTGACTTCCTCGTCATCCATGCTCAGCCTCCTGTTGTTTACCCCATAGGATAGCGTACCGCTCTTGCCGGGCAAGATCACTTCGTCCAGCATATCGCCCATGACCCTCCCCGACAGCATGACCGTGATCGCCATCGCCAGCCCCGGCGGCCCTGAAGTCTTGACGGCACGACAGCAGGAATTGCCCCAGCTGGGCGCCAATGACGTGCTGATCCGGGTTGCGGCAGCCGGCGTCAACGGCCCCGACCTGGCCCAGCGCCGTGGCCATTACGATCCGCCGCCCGGCGCCTCACCCCTGCCCGGCCTTGAAGTCGCCGGCGAAATTGCCGCCATCGGCGCGGCGGTAACCGGCTGGCGGCTTGGCGACCGGGTGATGGCACTGACCAATGGCGGTGGCTATGCCGAATATGTGGCTGTGCCGGCCGGCCAGGTGCTGCCGGTATCAGACCAGTGGCTTTTGAGCGAGGCGGCGGCCCTGCCCGAAACCTGGTTCACCATCACCCAGACCCTGGTGATGCGCGCCGGGCTTACCGCGGGCATGAGCGTGCTGGTGCATGGCGCGGCGGGCGGCATTGGTGGAGCGGCCATCCAGATCGCGACGATTTTGGGCGCCAAGGCCATTGCCGTGGTCTCCTCGCGCGAAAAGGCGGACTATGCCCGCGAACTCGGGGCCGTGGCGGTGATCGACTATACCAGCGAGGACATCGCTGCTCGTGCATTGGCGCTAACGGACGGCAACGGCGTTGACCGCGTGGTCGATATTATCGGCGGCGCCATGGCCCAAACCAATATCGCCGCCTCGACGCGAGGCGGGCATATCGTCCAGGTCTCGACGCTGGAGGGCGGCAAGGCCGAGCTGTCACTGGGCCTGCTGATGGCCAAGCAATTGACGCTGTCGGGATCGACGCTGCGGCCACAGTCTGCGGAATTCAAGGCAAGTGTCGCGGCGCGGATCCGGACCGATTTATTGCCGGCACTGGCGGCGCCAGGATTCCGCCGGCCGCGCGTGACAAATTTTGCATTGGCGGACGCGCCAGCGGCGCATGCGGCCATGGAGGCGCGACAGCATATCGGCAAGATCGTGCTGGTGACCCCGTTTGGGGGAGCGCAGTGACGGGCGCCACATCACTATAGTTACAATCTCATTGCAGATTGGCCGAGCAAGCCATATATTAGGCATCTGTTCCCCTCAGCAATGAAGCACGAGGCGGAGCGGTCCGGAGGAATACCGGCCGCGCCACGAGGAGTTATGTATATGACCCAGCCCCTGTTGATGCCCAAGGCGACCGCCGTTTGGCTCGTCGACAACACTGCGCTGTCATTCGAGCAGATCGCGGCCTTTTGCACGCTGCATCCGCTGGAAGTCCAGGGCATTGCCGACGGTGACGTCGCAGGCGGGATCATGGGTGTGAACCCGATCCAGAACGGCCAGCTGACGCGCGAGGAAATCGAAAAGGCCGAGGCCGATCCCAATTATCGCTTGAAGCTCAGCGAACCCAAGGTGCGTGTCGCCGCGGCCAAGCGTAAGGGCCCGCGCTACACCCCGATTTCGCGCCGCAACGAACGCCCCAATGCCATCAAATGGCTGGTTCGCAATCATCCCGAGCTCAAGGACGCGCAGATCATGCGTCTTGTCGGCACGACTAAATCAACCATCGAATCGGTGCGCGAATCCACCCACTGGAACGCCGCCAACCTGACCGCCATGGACCCGGTGACGCTGGGCCTGTGCAGCCAGATCGACCTCGATCTTGAAGTCAAGCGCGCCTCCAAGGGCGGCCCTGGTGTTGATGAGGCCGATGAGGGCACCACTCTGATGACCGCAGAGGAAGCCATGGCCCGCTCCGGCAGCCGCAGCAATGCCCCTGCCGAAGACGGCGAATACGCCGAAGGCGACCACCGCCCCCACCACAGCCCGGCCCAGGAAGAGTTCGACGCGGATTCCGTGTTCGCCAAGCTCAAGTCGCTCAAGAGCGATACGGATAACTAAGGCCGGTTTGGGCCTCAGGTTTGATGAGAATGAGATCCCCGCGCGCGCGGGGGTCTTTGTTTTTGGGGCTGTACGAGTTGCCCACTAGACCGATCACCCCCTCAATGTCATTCCGGCGCAGGCCGGAATCCATGCTGAGGACCATCAGCCACATCGTATGCCGGGATAGAGCACAGCATGGATTCCGGCCTGTGCCGGAATGACACCGCGGTTTGTTGGGACATGGCATGCAAAACCCGATGCCTCAAATTCACGTCACCAGCGACAATACCTCGACAGCGCCACTTCCCCGTCCCATGATTTGCCGGCGCAGCTTTGTGAGAGACCCGGTCGTTGGAAAACAACATCTTGCTGGCCATTTTCGTTCTGCTGGCTGCCAGTGTCGCGCTCGCGCCGCTGGCCAAGGCGCTGGGACTGGGCACGGTGCTGGGCTATCTGGCCGCCGGCATTCTGATCGGTCCCTATGGACTGGGGCTGGTCTCCGATAGCGAGCTGATCCGCCAGATTGCCGAATTCGGTATCGTCATGATGCTGTTCCTGATCGGGCTCGATCTGCAGCCCTCCGAAGTCTGGCGCATGCGGCACAAGGTTTTAGGCCTGGGCGTCACCCAGTTGGTCATCACCACGGTGATTCTGGCCCTGGCCTTGCTGGTCGCAGGCTTCACGCTCAACACCGCCATCATTGTCGGGCTGGCGCTGTCCATGTCCTCCACCGCCATTGCCATCCAATCGGCCCAGCAACGCGACATCACCCGCACCGATGCGGGCCGGGCGAGCCTGGCCGTATTACTGGTGCAGGATGTCGCCGTCATTCCCATCCTGGCGGCCATTCCCCTGCTGGCCGTGTCAGGCAGCCGGCACGCCGTGCATGTGGAACTGGACCACGCGGTGCAGGCCATTGCCGACCCGCTCGATTGGGTGACCCCGCTGATCCTGATCGGGGCCTTTATCGGGGCCATTGTGGCGGGGCGCTATCTGGTACGCCCGGTGCTGGGCTATGTGGCGCGCACCGGCGTGCGCGAGGCCTTTACCGCTCTGGGGCTGGCCATCGTGTTTGGCGCCGCGCTGCTGACCCAGCTCGAGGGTCTGTCCCCCGCTCTGGGCGCCTTTATCGGCGGCGTGCTGCTGGCCGATAGCGAATATCGCCATGAGCTTGAAAGCAATCTGGAGCCGTTCAAAGGCCTGCTGCTGGGGCTGTTCTTCATCTCGGTGGGCATGTCCATCGCCTTTTCGGTGCTGTGGTCCGAGCCGCTGCGGCTGCTGGCGCTGGTAGGCGGCTTTGTCGGGGTCAAGATCGCTGTCATGTTTGGGCTCGCCAGCCTGTTCCGCATGCATCTGGCCGATCGGCTGCTGCTGGCAATCCTCTTGAGCCAGGCAGGAGAATTCGCCTTCGTCATCCTGCAATTTGCCCAAAGCGCCGGAGCCCTGAGCGCCGAGGATCATGGCCTGCTGGCCGTGGCGGTGGCGCTGTCCATGGCGACCACGCCGCTGCTTCTATTGGCTTTCGACCGGCTGGTGGCGCCCCGGCTTGATGCGCGCAATGCCCGCGACAGCGATGACATTACCGAGCACCGCAAGATCGTGGTGCTGGGCTATGGCCGTTTCGGTCAGATCATCACCCGCATGCTGCGGGCGCAGGGCTTCGAGACCACCCTGATCGATGACGATCCGGCGCAGATCGAACTGGTGCGCAAATTCGGCGTCAAGGTATTCTACGGTGATGGCTCGCGGCTCGACCTGCTGCACGCCGCCGGCGTCGGGGAGGCCGAGCTGGTGGTCGTGGCGGTAGGCGGAGCCGACCGGATCCTCGACATCGCCCGCAAGGTGCGGCGGCATTTTCCCGACGTGACCATTGCCGCCCGGGCGATCGATCGCGGCCATGCGCACGAATTGATGGCCATGGGCGTGGAAGTCTTCGAGCGCGAAACCTTCCTGTCGGCCATCAGCCTGGGTGCCAAAGTGCTGGTGCAGTTGGGGGTGGCGCCGATCGACGCGCACCACATGGCACAGGCCTTCGAGCGACACGACAATCAATTGCTGACTGATTCCTTTGCAGTGCGCGAGGACGAGGACGCCTATGTCGGCATGGTGCGCCAATCTATGAGCCTGCTCAACGAAACCATGGAAGGCGACGAGCCACCCACCCCGCTCGACAAGAAGGACTCGCCACGGGGCGAATAGCGCGCTAGCCATTGAGACCTACCGCCTCCTCCCCACCCGCCGGAATGCCCCAAAATGTTCGATCCCTATTTCGTCACGATCGCCGCGATCGCGGTGCTGATCGTTGGCCTCTCCAAGGCCGGTCTGTTGGGCAGTCTGGGCATGGTCGGCGTGCCGCTGCTGAGTCTGGTCATGCCTGCCCGCGACGCCGCCGGCATGATGCTACCGGTGCTGCTGGCCATGGATATCATCGCGGTCTGGACCTATCGCAAGGAAGTGGACTGGCGCATCATCCGCATCATGCTGCCCGGCGCGGCCATCGGCACCATTGCGGGCTGGGTGCTGTGGTCCTTCGTTTCCGACGATGCGGTGTTGTTGTTTGTGGGCGTAGTGACGCTGCTCTTCATCCTCGATGCCATCCTGCCGCTGCGCAAGAAGCTCGAAGGCCTGCACCCGTCAAAGCCTTGGGGCGTTTTCTGGGGCGGCTTTGCCGGCTTCACCAGCTTTATCAGCCATACCGGCGGCCCCCCATTCCAGATCTATGTGCTGCCCCAGCGCCTGTCGCCCGCCATCTATGCCGGCACCACGGCGGTGTTCTTTGCCATCGTCAACACGGCCAAGCTAGTGCCCTATTTCTTCTTGGGCCAGCTTAACCTGCACAACCTGACCCTCTCGGCATCGCTGATCCCGGTCGGCCTTGCCGGCGTGCTCATCGGGGTCTGGCTGGTGCGCCGCATCTCCATGGTCTGGTTTTACCGCATCGCCTATTGGCTGGTCTTCATCCTGTCGCTCTACATCATCTGGAAAGGCGCAACGGGGCTGTTTGGCGGGGCCTAAAAGCGTTTCCAGCAAAGTGGCAACGGTTTTGCGGTTCGGAAACGCGACCAACAAAGCACAACAAAAAAGGGCCGCAGCCGTGTGCTGTGACCCCTTCCGTTCCTGTTTGAGGAACAACGCCGCTTTTACTGTGAACTCGCCGCGTATTTGTACAATTCGTCCTTCACTTCGAGTTTTTTGCGCTTGAGTGCGCTGATCGCCATCTCGTCATACCGTGTGCTTTTGATCTCGGCCTGGATCTGGCGATCCAACTCCTGGTGACGCCGTTCCAGCGCCGCAACATGGCCTTCAGTCGTCATAACAACTCCTTGAAGCTTGGTGGACATCCCGATGGTCACAAATAATTCACGCTTTGTCGACCACCTTCCGCTGGCCTTTGGAAATCTGGTGCAAAACCTATTGTGATCGGTTAACCAAGGGTGAGGGTTGAGGGCCGGAGAAGCATTAAATTCGATGTTGCCATTAACCAGAGAGCAGGAAGCCAATCTTGGGCTGGAGCTGGCCACAAAACGCCAGGAACACTCCGATCTCAATGCGGCGATCGATACGCTAACCCAATCCCATGTCGCCGATCGAATGCTGTTGCAGCGCCTCAAAAAGCGTAAGCTTCAGCTGAAAGATCGCATCGTCCAGCTCGAGAATATTTTGCTGCCCGACATCATCGCTTGAGGACTCGCCGCGCTTGTTTTGTGGCGGCAATTGGGCTAATTCCCCGTTTTGCAACGACCGATAGGGATCAGGCCTTTGCTCACCAAGCCTTCCGTTGCCATCGTCATGGGCAGCCAGTCCGACTGGCCCACCATGCGGCTTGCCGCCGAAACGCTCGAAACCCTCGAAATCGAATATGAGGCGCGCATCGTCTCGGCCCATCGCACGCCCGAGCGCATGGTGGAATTTGCCACCAATGCCCGCGCTGAAGGGTTCAAGATCATTATCGCCGGCGCTGGCGGGTCTGCCCACCTGCCCGGCATGATCGCCGCCATGACGCCGCTGCCGGTGTTCGGTGTGCCCGTCAAGTCCAAGGCGCTGAACGGGCAGGATAGCCTGCTCTCAATCGTGCAAATGCCCGGCGGCATTCCGGTGGGCACGCTGGCAATTGGCGAGCCAGGCGCCATCAATGCGGCGCTGCTGGCCGCTGCCGTCCTGGCTTTGTCCGACGAAGACCTGGCCGACCGGCTTGACCATTATCGCGCCCAGCAAAGCGCGCGCGTGCCCCTTTTCCCCTCCGACACCGAGTAATTTAGTGGCCCACGACCTCTCAGCCCTCCCTCCCGGCAGCATGATCGGCATTCTGGGGGGTGGGCAGCTGGGCCGCATGCTCTCGCTGGCGGCCGCCAAATTGGGTATGCGCACGCATATCTATTGCCCCGATGCCAATAGCCCGGCCTTCGAGGTGACTCCGCACAAGACGATCGCCGCCTATGACGACGAAGTGGCTTTGGCCGCCTTTGCCGATGCGGTCGATGTCATCACCTATGAATTCGAGAACGTGCCGGCCGCCACGGCCGAATTCCTCGCCGCGCGCAAGCCGCTGCGGCCCGGCGCCAAGGCATTGGCCATCTCGCAGGACCGGCTGGCGGAAAAGGGTTTTCTGGCCAGCAAGAACATTCCGGTAGCGCCGCATCGCGCTGTCGAGACGCTGGCGGAGCTCGAAGCCGCAATCGAGGCCCTCGGCCTGCCCTCCGTGCTCAAGACCACGCGGCTGGGCTATGACGGCAAGGGGCAGCGGGTCATCCGCGAGCGGGGGGAAGCCGCCGAGGCCTTTGCCGCACTTGAGCCCAAGCCGCTGGTGCTCGAAGCCTTCGTGCCCTTCGAGAAGGAAATCTCGGTGGTCGTGGCGCGCAATCTGGGCGGCGAAGTCAGAAGCTTCGACGCCGCCGAAAATGTGCACCGCCATCATATCCTTTTCACCAGTACCGTGCCGGCTGATATTGCGCCGGGGCTGGAAAAGCACGCCGCCATGCTGGCCAAGGTGATCGTGGTGGCCCTCGACTATGTCGGTGTGCTGGGTGTCGAGTTCTTCGTCGTGCCCGGCGAACGGCCCACGCTGATGGTCAACGAGATTGCCCCGCGCGTACACAATTCGGGGCACTGGACGGAGGCTGTGTGCCTCACCGACCAGTTCGAGCAGCACATCCGGGCGATCCTGGGCTGGCCGTTGGGCGATCCGGCGCGCCTGGCCGATGTTGTCATGGAAAACCTCGTCGGCGACGAAGTGACCATCGTGCCCGGTGGGATCGATGGGAATACGCAGCCGCATTTGTACGGCAAGACCGAGGTCCGGCCGGGGCGGAAGATGGGGCATGTGAACAGGATTGTGCGGGGGTAGACGCTACCTGGCGAGCCACGTCCGCATGACCGCCACTACCGCGCCCGGATTCTCCATCGTCGGCAAATGCGCGCTATCGGGAAACACCACCAGCTCCGCCCCAGCAATCCCGGCCGCCATTTCCTCGGCCATGGCGCGCGGGGTCAGCACATCCGCCTCGCCCACGCCCACCAGCGTCGGCACCTTTATCGCCCCCAGACTCGAGCGGGAATCGACTCTACCGAGAATCGCCGTCTGCTGGCGGACATAAGCCTCCTGCCCGACGCGCTCCGACATCGCCTGCACTTCATCGGCCAGCGGCGTACCCTGATGCTCTGGCGTCAGCAGCGACGCCAGCAAAGCCCGCGACACGCCGATGAACTTGCCCAGCTTGATGCTCTCGATCCCCGCCCGGCGCTTGGCGCGGCGTTCTTCGTCATCGGGGCGGGCGCTGGTGTCCAGCAGCGCCAGATGGGTGACACGCTCGGGCGCCTGTCGCATGATCTCGAGCGCCACATAACCACCCATGGAGAGGCCTGCCAAAGCGAAGCTTTCCGGGGCTTTGGCCAGGGTGCGGGCGGCCATGGCAGCGATGGAATCGTCCTGTGTCAGGTCGGCGACCATCGGGGAAACCGCCTCGCCCATCGCCGCCAGTGGGTCGCGCCACAACCGGCTATCGCATAATAGGCCAGGCAGCAGCACGAGATTGCGGGTCATTCTGATCTCCATTATTCTGGATTTGCTCTCAAAACTGCGCCGGCCGGGTGGCGGGAGCAAGCCCGGACACGGGTTTGCGCGGTTTTTCTGAGCGTGACAGTGGACAAGCCCCCGAGCTTGGGCTATAGACCCACCCACGGTGACTGGCTCTGCTGGTCGGCGGCGTGGTTGTTTTGGCCCCGCTGCTTCCATCCAAACACATTGTCCAAGCTTCGAAAGGGCGGTTGACCTTTGCAAGTAGTCGTTCGCGATAATAACGTTGATCAGGCGCTGCGCGCGCTGAAGAAAAAGCTGCAGCGCGAAGGCGTCTTCCGTGAAATGAAGCTGCGCAACTACTACGAGAAGCCCTCTGAGAAGAAGGCTCGCCAGAAGGCCGAGGCCGTGCGCCGCGCCCGCAAGCTGGCTCGCAAGCGCGCCCAGCGCGAAGGCGGCCTGCCCGCTCCGACCACGACGCGCCCCGGCGCTCCAGTCCGTCCGAGCGCAGCCAACGTTCGCAGCTAAGAGCTGCAACGCAGAATTTGAAAACGCCGTCCTTCGGGGCGGCGTTTTTGTTTTGGGGCTTTGACATGTGCGGGGGGGCACCCAGCCTCCCTAACCCATACAGTGTCATTCCCGCGAAAGCGGGAACCTCTGTTTGCTTGGAGAGCCCGGTCAACGGAGGTTCCCGCTTTCGCGGGAATGACATTGTGGAGATGATAATTTTTGGTGGGAGTGGCTAGGCCCCCACGAGGGGAGAAGGAAGACCCCTCAGGTCTCCGGCGGCGCTTCAGCCACTGGCCTTGCGGAGATGCGGCGCCAGAGGGCGACGAGGACGGCAAGGCCTGCCATGATCGGCAGTAGCGTTACGATGGCGCTGCGCGCGTCGGGGAAGAGCACGCTGGCCAGCGTCGAGCCGATAAAGCCGCCGCCGACCTGGAACACGCCGGTCAGCGCGCCAGCGGCGCCAGCAATGGTGCCGAAGCCGGCCATGGCGGCGGCTGTGGTGCTGGGGCCGATAAAGGCCAAAGCCAGCATCCAGAGCCCCACCGGGATCATCACGGCAAACAGCGAGTCGGGAAAAAGGCGCGGGCCGATAGCAAAGCCCAGCCCGGCCAGCACGAGGAGCACGAGGCCAATCCGCACCATCTGCAGCCCCGAGGCGCGGCGGGCCACCTGCCCGGCCACCAGATTGCCGGTGATGAAGGAGCCAGTTTGGATCAGCATGGTCATGGCGAACTGGAAGGTGGTAAGCCCCAGATCGTCGAGCAGTACGAAGGGCAGCAGCGCCGAAAAACCGTAAAAGCCGCCAAAGGCGATGGCCAGCAGCAGCGCGGGGGCCATGAACTGGGCGGAGGCCAGCAGGCGCCGGTAATTGGCGAGAATGCGGCTGGGCTTGAGCGGAGTCTGCGCGGCCACGGGCTGGGTCTCCCGCGCACCCCAGGCCAGCATGGCGATGATGGCCATGCCGAACCCCGCCATGACCACGAACAGCAAATGCCAGCTGCCGGCCAGCAGCAGCACGCTACCTAGGGTCGGCGCCACGGCAGGGGCGACGGTGAGAATCAGATTGATCAGGGTGAGGATGCGGATCGATTCCGAACCCACGAATTGATCGCGCACCATGGCGCGCGACAGGGCGACGCCCGCCGATACGCCCACCCCTTGCAGGGCGCGGCCCAGCAGCAGCATTTCAACGCTCGGAGCCAGCGCGGCGGCAAAGCTGCCCAGCACGTAAAGGGCAAAAAACGCCATGGCGACAGGCTTGCGCCCGAAACGATCGGAGAGCGGTCCGCAGACCAGCTGTGCCAGAGCGAAGGCGCCGAAATAGACCGAGAGGGTCAGCTTGCCCATGGCCTCGGTGGTCATCAGGTCGGCGACCATGGTGGGCAAAGCGGGCGCATAAAGCGTGATGCTGAGCGGCCCCGCGGCCACCATCAGCCCCCCGATGATGGCGGTGCGCCGCGCACTCATGGGCTGGCTGGTGGAGGGCGATGTCATAGCGTTCTTCCGCGAGGGCCTAAAGGAGAGGCGTGAAGGCCAGCGCTATCCCGTGGGAAGGTCAAGCCACATTTGCATGGGATCAATGCCCCGCGGCAGCTTCCGCACGCTCGAAGAAGGGCTCGGCATGGCTCCAGATGTTGAGTTTCCAGAGGTCATTGTGGTCCGCGCCGGGCTCGATCCACAGCTCGTCCTTGTTCTTGGCCAGGGCATAGACGCGCTCGCCATTGGAAACGCCAATGGTCTGGTCGGCCGTACCATGGGCCACCAGCACGGGTTCGTCGACCTTGGCGATCCAGTCATTGACCGGGAATTGGTCCTGCATCACCCAATAAACCGGCAGGATGGGATAGCGCTCGGCGGCCACGTTGACCGCCGAATAGAACGGGGTTTCGAGCAGCAGCGCATCGGCGGCACGTTCGCTCGCAACATAGGTGGCCGGCCCAGTGCCGATCGAGCGGCCCCAGATGACGATGGGCGCGCCCCGCGCCTGCGCCCAATCGAACGCTGCCAGGGCATCCTCAAGAATATTGTCCTGGCTGATCGTGCCGGGCGAGAGCGGGAAGCCACGATAATCAAAGGCCAGAAAACCGTAGCCATCGCCCACCCAGCGCTCGAAGCGCTCATGCTCGGAGGAGAAGCTGCCGGCATTGCCCTTGTAATAGATGATGAGAGGCTTGCCGACCTGTGGCGGCTGATACCAGCCATTGATCGTCCCATCGCCCGAAGGAATGGCGACCTCCCTGGCCTGCGGCAAAGCCGTATCGGCCAAGGCCACCACGTCTCCACTGGGGTCATACTGCAGCGCACGCTGGTTGGCATACATGTAGATGACCACCGCCGCGTAGAGCACGACAACGGCGATCAGCACAGCAAGGACGATGCGGCGCAACAGCTTCATGGGAGAGCCTCAGAGAGTCGGGACAAACCACACTAATGCGGTTTTCCCATCCGTCTAGAGTTCCTCGATGATCTGCGCCAGCGCCTTGTCGAACACTTCAGCCGGCTGGGCCCCCGAGAGAGCGTATTTTTCCCCGAAGATGAAGAAGGGCACGCCGCGAATACCCTGCTGGGCAGCGTCGGTTGCCAATTGTTCGGTGATCGCCAACTCATTCTCGTCATTCATGGCGTCAAGTGCATCGCCCCGATCATAACCGAAGGTCACCGCGATATCGGCCAGCACATTGTCGTCGTTGATCTGGCGATGCTCGAGGAAATAGGCCTCGGCAATGGCATTGGCCAGCTCGTGCTGGATACCCAGGGGCTTGGCGAGACGGGTGATGGTATGCGCCTTGGCAGTGTTGAACATGCGCGGCTGCTTGCTCAGATCCAGCTCGATCCCGGCTTTCTGTGCCTCGCCTTCAACGCGTGCCCACATC
The DNA here is from genome assembly GCF_044987315.1 of Devosia sp. ZW T5_3. NCBI lineage: Bacteria > Pseudomonadati > Pseudomonadota > Alphaproteobacteria > Hyphomicrobiales > Devosiaceae > Devosia > Devosia sp. ZW T5_3. Next base: position 143,405 of record NZ_JBJDRE010000010.1, on the reverse strand, counting down.
TCGCGCGGGTCTTTGCCGTATTTGGCGCGCAGCATTTCGCCGACGTCGACGCCTTCGGGCGGCACGCTCGGATCGAGATAGAAGGGATGGTTCTCCACCACTACCTCGATATCGTCAGGGAGTGCCGCCAGCGCCGTATCGAGCCGCGCCGAGCCGACCAGGCACCAGGGGCAAACGACATCGGTGAACACATCGATCTTGAGGATTTTGGACATCGGGCAATCCTTGCCAATTCACATTGCCCAATCACATGGCGCGGAAACGCCCCGCCTGCAAGAACGCACGTCGAGGTAACTTAGCTCAGTTCTGATTATTGGTGGGCCCGAAGGGCGGCGACCAGCCGCTGAGAAAGCTCAGCCCCATCAGTGCGCTAAAGCCCATCCAGGCCAGGCCCGGCGCCATCAGCAGCGCCGCGCGGGGCGAGACCTTGCTGACGCGGGCGATAGCGGCCAGGCCCACAATCAGCAGCGCCATGGCCACGGCGCTCAATGCGAGGGAATCAAGTGGGGCGACAAGGAAGGGGAAGGCGATCGTGCCGGCCATCAGCCCAACCACCCACCGGCCGGCGACACGGCCAGCGCGGCCCCTGCCAGCGACCATCCAGCGCGCCGCGCCGAACAGCGGCAAGGCGCCAAGATGGAGCCCTGCGGCAATCGCTGCCGGCATGCCGAACGGGGCAAAGAACATGGGCCGCGTACCGACCAGATGAGCCATGCCGTGGGCGAGGATGAACAGGGCTAATGGCAGGGCTGCGCTAAGCACCAGCCCGAGGACATCGGACCGATCCACGTAGGGCGCCGAACCATAGGGGATCGCTATTGTCTTGGCGGCCATGACGGCACCTGTTGCGCGTTATCACGCCCAACCAATGGCCCAAACGCCAAGAGAGTTCCCTATACGTCAACACGCTCGCGTGATGCAGAATTCCCGGCCCATGGGCCGGGGATAGTTTTAGCGGTGGCCGCGCGCAATGCTTGTGGGATTACTAATACCAGCAGCCTGTACACTGGCCGTCAGGGCCAGCACAGCTGCAACCACGATCATAAACGTCTTCATTTTATCTCCTAAAATGAGCCCGGAGCCCGTTGTTGCTGGGAACGGGGACTATCTTCAGCGCCCGCTGTAAAAGGTCTTGCCCGGGATTGAATTGCCGGTGTGAGCTGTAGACGACCGCTGCGTGCCGGCGGCCTGCGCGGTGACGGTCAGGGCCAGGACGGCCGTGGCCACAATCATGATCAACTTCATGGATCATCTCCTAAAATGGGCCAGAGGCCCGCTGCGACTAGGTAATTTCCCGGTCCGTGAGCCGGGATTAGCTTCAACGTCCCGAGTAAACGCTCCTGCCTTGGGGCAATTCACCCACGTTATGGCCGCCGTTCCGGGCCGGACCGGCGGCATAAACGGTAGTGGTCAGGGCCAGAATAGCCGTGGCCACGATCATGATCAGCTTCATGGGTCATCTCCTCAAATGGGCCGAAGCCCTGGCGCGGCAAACCAATAGCGGAGGGCGCCCCCGCGCCATGGACCGCCCCGAGGATGACTTCTAGAAGCTGGAGGCGACCGATCAGATACGACCGATGCCGTATTTCGTGCCTGCGTCTGCGGCGGTAGTTACCGAGAGCTTGCCTTTATGGCTTGCTTTAGCGCATCGGGATCGACCGGCTTGTGCAGCAGCTTATGCCCGCTGGCAGTGGTCTCGCGCAGACGATCGGGCGCGGTGTCGCCGGTGACGATGATGATGGGAATGGTCCGCCCCAGATGGCGCCACACCGCCTCGGCGGCGGCAATGCCAGTGATGCCGTCGCCCAGCCGATAGTCAGTGACCAGCAGGTCCGGCGTGCCGCCTCCCATAGTGGCGATAAGCTGCTCGGCCGAGATGCCGGCCCATACGTGATGGCCCCACACCTCGAGCAGGTTGACCAGCCCATCGAGAGCGTCCTGCTCATCATCGATCACGGCGATATTGAGCGGCGCGGCGCCCATGTCCTGCGCGATATCCTGTTTCACCACACCGGGAACAGCAGCCGCAATGAGAATGGAAAACACCGACCCCCTCCCCTCCTTCGAGCGCAAATGCAGATGATGGCCCAGTAGATCGGCCGTGCGCCGCACAATGGAGAGGCCCAGCCCCAAGCCCTGTTTCTCCGCATTGGGAAGTTGCACGAATTCATCAAAAATCGCTTCGGTCTGGCCGGCGGGAATGCCCGCGCCGGTATCGAGCACCGCAATTTCGAACTGCCCCTTCCGACACCGCACACCCAGCAGCACTTTGCCTGTTTTGGTATAACGAAAGGCATTGGTCAGCAGATTGCCCAGAATGCGCCGAAGCAAGGCCGGATCGGTGTCGACCCAGCCCGTGCTGCCCACGACGCGCCAATCGAGCCCCCGTTCTCGGGCAATGTCGGCAAATTCGCCCTTGAGCTCGTCCAGCAAATGGGCGAGCGAAACCGGCTCCTTCTGCATTTTGACGACGCCCGCATCGAGCCGGGAAATATCGAGCAGGCCATTGAGCACGCCGCCGAAATTGCCGATTACCGCACGAAGGCGCCCGGCAATATTGCGGGCTTCGGCAGCGAGCACATCGCCGCGCTGCGCCATGACCGACAGGGCCTCGACGAACAGGCTCATGGCATGCACCGGCTGGCGCAGGTCGTGGCTGGCCGCGGCCAGAAAGCGGGATTTGGAGCGATCGGCCGCCTGGGCGCGGTCGCGCTGCTGTTCGAGATCGCCAATCAGCGCCAAGTTTTCCGAGCGCAGCCGAACGGTTTCGGACAGCATGCGGAAGGTCTGGCGGCTGTAATAGAGATTGACCGCGACGAGGCACAGGATGAAGAGCAGATAAATGCGGAAGATCTCGCCCTCGCCCAGCACGCATCTTATCGCCATGGGCAGCAGCATGAAGACGGCCGTGCCGGCATAGGCGGGCGGAAAGGCCGAGAGCGAGGGCACCGCGCCGCAGGCAAGGCCGGTCAACACGATGCAGGTAAAAGCTGCCAGGTTTGGATCGCCGGGGATAAATCCCACCCAGCCGATCGCGCCCCACAGCGCGGCGGACGCCCAGGAGAAGGCCGTGGCCCGCCAGGCCCAGCGCAGGGCATCCTCTGCGGCTTCATGGCTAAAATAGAGCTTGGCCAAGACAATACGGGCGCCAGTCAGCAGATACATCGCGCCGATCCAGCCGATCAGCGCCGGCTCCGGCACCTCATTGCGGAACACATAGGCCACCGGCAGCGGAATGACGAAATTGGCGAACAGAATGGCATAGGATTGGCGGTAGAGCAGCGCGATAAGGGCTTCCCAAATGGGTCTTTCCTGCACGATCCTGCCCTCCATTTCGTCCAACCATAGTCAGGCAGGCCATGATTCGCGCGCTGAAGGTCATCCTGGCCGATGATCACGCCATTGTTCGCGAAGGGCTCAAGCTGCTGCTCTCCACCATGGAGGGGATCGAGGTGGTTGCGGAAGCCGCCGACGCCGCCGCAGTGCTGGCGCAGCTTGTGGCAAATGACGCAGACCTGCTGGTGCTCGATCTGGGCATGCCGGGCATTGCCGGGGTGCAATTCATCCGCGATCTGCGGGGGGCTCATGCAAAGCTGCGCATCCTGGTGCTGACCGCCAATGTGGAGCCGCGCATGGTCACAGCGGCGCTCGAAGCGGGCGCCGATGGCTATCTGACCAAGCATGGCGATGCCGCCGAGATCGGCCTGGCCATTGCGGCTATGCGGGATGGCCGCCCCTATATCAGCCCGGTGACGGGCGCCGCTTCCCAATCGCTGTCGCCCATTCCGCTGACCCGGCGCGAGCGGGAAATTCTGGCGCTGATCGCCAATGGCACCACGACCCCGGAAATTGCCGCCCGGCTGGGCATCAGCCCGCTGACGGCCCGCAAGCACCGGGAAAACCTGATGCGAAAACTGAACCTGCACAATGCGGCGGAGCTGACCGCCTATGCGGTGCGATTGGGGCTGCCGGCCGGATAAACCGCGGCTCTCAAATGCTCCTGCACTCCTTCACCCTTTCTTCACGACGAAACCCGACGCCACGCCGAAATACGACAGCCGGCGTATGCCGCCCGCCACCCCGGCGCAGCTATTGACTGCTCCCAGGCGCAGCAGCGCATTGGGGGAGCCTCATGTTGGCGATCGAGCCGTGGATTCCGTTTATCGTGGCGACAATGCTGTTTGCCTGCATGCCCGGACCCGCCATTCTCTATATGACGGCACAGACCTTGGCGCATGGCCGCAAGGCGGGCGTGATGGCCGCTTTGGGCATTCATGTCGGCTGCTATGTCCATATCATCGCTGCCGCGGTGGGGCTTGCGGCCATTCTCGAACATCTGCCCGGGCTTTATGCCGCCATCCGCCTATTGGGCGCGGCCTATCTGGTGTGGCTGGGCGTCTCCATGCTGCTGGGCCGCGCGCAGGCTGGCGATCATGCCATTGCGGGCAATGGCCGTGCCATTTTCCGGCAAAGCGTCGTGGTGGAAATGCTCAACCCCAAGACGGCGCTGTTCTTCCTGACCTTCCTGCCGCAATTCGTGAACCCATTGGCTGGTATGCCCGTCGGCCTGCAATTTCTCGGCCTGGGAATGATCGTCAACCTGGCTCTGTCCATGGCCGATCTGGCGGCAGTGGGGCTTGCGTCCCTGGTGTCCCGCCATCTGCTCAGACACGGCGCGGGCAACCGGGTCCTGCCCGCGGTGAGCGGTTCGGTATTGATCGGGCTTGGCGTCATGCTGGTCTGGCCACCAATGTGATTTTTGCCTTTCACACCGGCCGCAGCATGCGACCGGCCTGGCTTGCCGCCTCGGCGGCCTGCAATTCGGTGAGCGTGGCGCCTTCCTCCAGCAGCGCATTGAGCCGATAGGGCGTGAGGCGACGCGCGAGTTCATCGCTTAGCCGCTGATGCGTCACTTGCTCGGTCAATTCCCGGCTGGCCGTGCCCCTGGCATAAAAGGCGCTGGAAAAACCCAGCAAGCGCGCACCCAGATCCGCATCCCCGCTCAGCGTGGCGACCAGCGCCAGATGCTCGCCGGCGCGCACGATGGCACCGGACCACCCCAAGGCCCGCGCCTCGCGCAGGCTTTCGAACGCCGCCTGTGCGGCCTGCTCGACATTGCCGGCCGCCAGCAGATAGGAGGCCAGATTGGCAAGACCCAGCGTGGCCTGGCGGCGATTATGGTCGCGGCCTTCCAGCATCAGGCGGACGCCATCAATGGCGTCTTCCACCTTCCCGGCGCCGAAATCGAGTTCGGCCAGGGCGATCTGTGCGCTGGCCGTGCCCCGAGAATCGCCCACGCTGCGGCAGACCGCCATGGAGCGGCCGATCAGCGTGCGCGCCGCGCTGAAATCGCCACCGAGATAGGCCGCGACCCCTTTGGAGCGCAGGCAATTGGCCAGCGGCTTGGTCGGCCCCATTGGCTCCAATGCGGCCAGCGCGTCATCCAGATAAGGCAGCGATTTGGCAATCGTCTGCGGAGTGAGCAGCGCCGCCCCCGCCCGCGCCAGCGCCTCGCCCAGATCGAGCGCCCGCCCGCTGGTGCGAAACAGCTGCACGGCCTGGTCGGCATAGGAAAACCCCGATTGATCGCCGTGGGCGCTATTGGAGGTGCGCGCCAGGCACAGCCGCCCCACAATGGCCGGCGGGGTATCGGCCTGGCGATGGGCCATCGCCGTTTCCGTCCACCGCTTGCGCTCGCGGAACAGCGACAGCTCATCCCACAGCCGCATGCTGTGCCCGGCCAGTTCCACGCCCAATACGGCATCGCCATCGCTGCCAAAGGCCCATTCCAGCGAGGCGCGCAGATTGTCGAGCTCGGGTTCATACCGCGCCAGCCAGGTCACGGTGGGGGTGGCAGGCCAGCTCTCGCCTGCATCGGCAAAACGGTGGATGAGATACTCGGCCAATTGGCGCTGCCGCCCCGGCTCGCCCTTTTCGCGCTGCTTGTCCATGGCATAGCGGCGCGTGGTTTCGAGCAGCCGGTAGCGCGGCTCGGCCTCGGACAGGTCCGCCGTCAGCAGCGATTTTTCAACCAGCGAAGAGAGCAGGTCGAACATGTCATGCTCACCCACCGGCGAGCCGCCAATCACCCGGGCGGCAGAGGTCAGCGTGCAGCCACCGGCAAATACTGAGAGCCGGCGCAGCAAGGTCTGCTCAACCGGCGGGAGCAGGTCATAGCTCCAGTCGAGCATGGTCTGCAGCGTGCGGTGGTGTGGCGGGGTGGCCTGGGCGGCGCCGCGCAGGGTCAGGAAGGATTCGCTTAGATTGGCGGCCAACCAATCGGGTCGCATCATCTTGAGTCGCCCCACGGCCAACTCGATGGCTAGTGGAATGCCATCGACCTGTCGGCAAATGCTGGCTACAGCAGGCGCCGTTGATGCATCGAGCACAAAGCCATCAATGGTGGCAGCGGCGCGTTCGACGAACAATTGCACCGCGCTGTAATCAATGGCGGCGTCGGGCGTGATCACTTCGGTATCGGCGGGAAAGGCCAGCCGCGGCACGCGATAAAGGCTTTCCCCACCCACTGACAGGCTTTCGCGGCTGGTGGCAAGGATTGCGATGGACGGACAATTGCGCAGCAGAGCCTCGGCCAGCCGCGCCGAATTGGCCACCAGATGCTCGCAATTGTCGAAGATCAGCAGCGCTTCCTTCTGCGCCAGATAGGCGATGGCGCTTTCCACCGCCGGCCGGTCGCCGGCCACGGGCACACCCAGTGCACCGCACAGGGCCTCGCCCACCAGTTGCGGATCGGCAATGGAGGCAAATTCCACCAGCCAGATGCCATCGGCATAGGAACCCACCAGGCGAAAACCGGTATCGATGGCCAACCGCGTCTTGCCGGCCCCGCCCGGCCCGGTCAGCGTCACCAGCCGGTAGCGGCGCAGCCGGTCGAGCACTTCGCCCACTGCAGTATCGCGGCCCACCAAAGCATTCATCTGCCGGGGCAGGTTATGGGCCCGATGCGGCCGGAACTGTTCGTGCAGGAATGGCGCCGGCCCACCCAGTTCTGCCACCGGCTCGGCCGCCATCCGCAGCAGCGCCTTGGTTTCCGCCGATGGCTCGACCGATAATTCCCGCGCTAGGATGGCCCGGCAGCGCTGATATTGCCGCACCGCCATGGCGCGCTTGCCCCCCGCCAGTAGCGCCCGGATCAAGGCGCGGTGCCCCTCCTCGGCCAGCGGATCGATCTCGATGAGCCTGGTGGCCACCGGCTCGGCTTCGGCATGGCGCCCCGCCTGCGCATAGGCGCTCAGCAGCCATTCGAAGCGCTTGGTGGCAATCGCCCGCAATTCGGCGCGCCGCCCCTGCAGCCATTCCTGGGCCAACGGATCGTGAATGCTGATGCCTTCGAGAAACTCCCCGCCATATTGGCCCACGGCCCGCTCCAGCTCCTCGACCGGACTATCGGGCGTGCACCGGACCAGCAGGCCCACATCGGACTGCACGGCGCCGGGAGTAAAGGCCACCGTCTCGCGATCGATCCCTAGAATCTTATCGGCCAGCTCGGCCAGTTCTACCCGGCTCACCGCCAGAGTCTGGCGCAGGCTTTGATGCGCCTGAGCCTCGCTGCGCTCGCTCCACAGCAGCGCGCCGATCTCTTCGCGACTGCCGCTTTGCCCCCGCCGCAGCGCCAGCCAGGCCAGCAAAATCCGCGCCCGCTTGAGCTTGAACGCCAGCCGGCGCCCGTCATTGGCCCGCGCCTCGAACGGCCCCAAAAGACGGAGATAAAGATGCGGCGCGTCCATAAGCCGTTGCAATTCCTGCTACCAACTTGCAGCAGGCTAGCAGAACCAAGAAAAAATCACGAGTAAATCACGCATCTACTTGGCCGGCATCACGACGCCATGACGTTGCCCCCCTATTTCATATATCGAGGGGCACGAAATACAGTGCTGTCCAAAGAAAAGTGGCTTCCAGTGTTGCCCTGGTTGTCCACCCATCGAGGGAGCGGCGCCTTTCCGCCGCACATGGGTGCTGCTTCCTCGACCTTTAGTTGACCGCCGCTAGCCCCCGCCTAACCAGCGGGGGCGCTTTTTTATGGCCGAATCATCGATATGGTAAAACTTTCGTAAATATGTAACGATCCCCTCGGTCATCTCGGGGGAATGTCGATGGCGGAGCTGAACGTTCAACTGGCGCGCGCGGTCAAGACCAGCGCGGTCTACGACCTAGTTACTTGCCTGCCGCTGGCTTTGCCGGGCATTGCCGGGGTTTACCTGACCATTCTTGATACGCTCAATGGCGCGGTTGGGCTGGGCGGCCATGTCGGCGACCTCTCGCCGCTGGCCATGATGTTCATCAATTTCCTGGGCTCGCTGATCTCGATCTGGGCCGTGCTGCGGCTGATCAATCCCAGCTGGGCCAACGGTCTGACCGACGTGGTGGTCCGCGCCTTCTTCTCCATCGCCATGCTCAACGCCATTTTCAACGGCGTGCCGGGGCTGATCGGCGTGCTCTGGGTGTGCGAACTGGCCCTGCTGCTGGTCCAAGCCTATCTGGTGCACCGCGTCTGGCGCTCCGAACACGCCGCCGTGTTGCGTCCATCGGCTGCCCCCGGTTTCCAGGCCCACGCGCCGGCAGAATGATTTAGCGCATCGCGCTCACAACGAACCCATAGAGGGCCCGTCGCTCCCCACTCGGAGCGGCGGGTTTTTTTAAGTGCAGTGACGCGCTTGCCGACGGCAGCCAAACACCCTAAAAGCTAAAGTAACATTGAGCTTTTGAAGGTCGCCATGGCTCTTGGCATGAGCGTGGGTGAAATTGCCGCGCGCAGTGGTGTGGCGGTATCAGCGCTGCATTTCTACGAAAGCAAGGGGCTGATCCATGCCCACCGCACGCCGGGCAACCAGCGCCGCTACGATCGCGATGTGCTGCGGCGTCTCGGCATTATCCGCGTCGGCCAGGAATTAGGCATTCCGCTCGCCGAAATCGCCACCGCGCTAGCCGATCTGCCGCGCGATCACACCCCCAGCCGCGCCGATTGGTCGGTGATTGCCAGCGCCTGGGGCAAGGCTCTTGACCGCCGCATCGAAAGACTGCAGAGCCTGCGTGAAGGGCTCGACAGCTGCATTGGCTGCGGCTGCCTGTCGCTCGACCACTGCCCGCTACGCAACCCGCATGATCGGCTGGGCGCAGAGGGCAGCGGCCCCCGCTTGCTGCTCGACCCCGATGATGGAGATTCCCCATGAGCGATTTCGCCGAGCGGCTCGAGGCCCTGGAAACCCGCATCGCCTTCCAGGACCAGACCATCGAGGAACTGAACGCCACCATAACGGCGCAATGGCGGGTGATCGATGGACTGACGCGCAAGCTGACGACGTTGGAAGAGCAGGTGCGCTCCGGTAGCCAGATTGCCGATCCCAGCACGGAAGCCCCGCCGCCGCATTACTGAGCCAATCGTACGGAGAGCCGACAGATGACGTTTGCCGATGATGAGCTGATCGCCTTTGCCGAACACGGCGCAGCACCTTTGCCCGCCGCATTGACAGAAGGCCACCTGCCCCATGACGGCGCCCGCATCTGGTACGCGACCTATGGCAGCGGCACCCCCGTGGTGCTGTTGCATGGCGGCCTCGGACATTCGGGCAATTGGGGCTATCAACTGCCCGCGCTGATCGAAGCAGGCTACCAGCCCATCCTCATCGACAGCCGCGGCCATGGCCGCAGCACCCGCGACGAGCGGCCCTATACCTATCACCTGATGGCATCCGACGTGCTTGCCGTGCTCGATCACCTGGGCATTGCCCGCGCCGCGGTGATCGGCTGGAGCGATGGCGCGTGCATCGGCATGGTGCTGGGGCACCAATCGCCCGAGCGCGTTGCCGGCGTGTTCTTTTTCGGCTGCAACATGGACCCCAGCGGCTCCAATGTGGAAGTCGCCGGCGGCCCCCTGCTCGAGCGCTGCTTTGGCCGCCACGGCAAGGATTATGCTGCTCTTTCGGCCACGCCCGACCAGTTCCAGAACTTTGTCAGCGCCGTCGGACGCATGATGGCCAGCGAACCCAATTACACTGCGGCCGATCTCGCTGAGATCGCCGTTCCGGTCACCATCGTGCAAAGCGAGCACGACGAGTTCATCAAGCCCGAACATGCCCGTTATCTAGCGGACACCATTCCGAGCGCAAAGCTGGTGGAGCTAAAAGGCGTCAGCCATTTCGCACCGCTGCAGCGGCCGGATCTGTTCAACCGCGTGGTGTTGGAGTTTTTGGAGTCTGTAACGGGTACCCCCTCCTAGTCTCCCCTGACAGGGGAGGGACCGCCTTGTGGTTAGAACGCGATCCAGTTCCAAGAGTGGAGATACCCCCCATCAACGGGAGGCCAGGTAGGGCTACTCCGATCTACGAGTCAACGATCGTATTCTGCCCCGCCACGATCCTCCAGCCGTCAATCTCCAGCCCGATCACGTATAGAGCTGCGCCATGGCCGCCATCGATGGCTATTCCATCCGCATCCGTCGGAGTCTGGTCGACGCCAACCGCGAGCAGATCAGGTCGGAGGGCGACAATGGATGCTATCTCGTAGCGCGCGTAGCTGTCCTTGAGCCTCGAGATGACCGAGTGACCGAATTCCGCAACGGCCGCTCGACCCAGCAGTCGCCTTCCCATCGCATTGGTCCAGACCGTGTTTTCGGAATAGCACGCGGCCAAGGCATCTGGATCATGCGCGTTGAACGCGGCCTCAAGGCTACGCACCACCTGCTCGACGGCGTTGCGGTGCCAGCTATCGGCAAAACTGGCGGCATGTTCGTTCATCATCTTGCTCCTCTTGGGTGAGAAAACTGCCTACAACCTCAAGTAAAGTCGAGGTCAAGCGAGCAAACAAGGAAAAAGCCCGCCGAAGCGGGCTTGGTTTTGGTTGCCGAAAGAGGTGTCCCCCTAGTGCCCCAGCGCCTTGACAATGTCCTCGGTGACCTTCTTGGCGTCGCCGAACAGCATCATAGTGTTGTCGCGGAAGAACAATTCGTTCTGCACCCCGGCATAGCCCGCCGCCATGCCGCGCTTGATGAACAGCACCGTGCCGGCATCTTCGACATTGAGCACGGGCATGCCGTAGATCGGCGACGTCTTGTCCGTCTTGGCAGCCGGGTTAGTCACGTCATTGGCGCCGATGACGAAGGCGACGTCGGACTGGGCGAATTCGGAATTGATATCTTCCAGCTCGAACACTTCGTCATAGGGCACATTGGCTTCGGCCAGCAGCACATTCATATGCCCCGGCATGCGGCCGGCCACCGGATGGATGGCGTATTTGACGGTGACGCCTTCCTTTTTGAGCATGTCGGCCATTTCGCGCAAAGCATGCTGGGCCTGGGCCACGGCCATGCCATAGCCGGGCACGATGATGACCTTGCCGGCATTTTTCATCAGGAATGCCGCGTCTTCAGCGGCGCCCTGCTTGACCGGGCGGTCATCTTCGGCCGCGGATGCCGCGGCGCTGCTATCGGCGCCAAACCCGCCCAGGATCACCGAAATGAAGCTGCGGTTCATCGCCTTGCACATGATGTAGCTCAGGATCGCGCCGGACGAGCCCACCAATGCGCCGGTGATGATCAGCGCGGTATTGCCTAAGGTGAAGCCAATGCCGGCGGCGGCCCAGCCCGAATAGGAATTGAGCATCGAGACCACGACGGGCATATCGGCGCCGCCAATGGGGATGATCATCAACCCGCCCAGCACCAGCGCCAGGAGCGTGGTGAGCCAGAACAACCAGGGATTGCCGGTGACGACAAAAGCCCAGACGAGCCCGATCAGCACCAGACCCAGCGCGATGTGGATCGCATGGCGGGCCGGCAACAGAATGGGCTTACCCGACATGTTGCCATTGAGCTTGGCAAAGGCGATGACCGAGCCGGTAAAGGTGAAGGCCCCGATGGCGACGCCCAGGCTCATTTCGATCAGCGCCTGGGTATGGATCGCGCCAACCTCGCCGATATTGAACGCCTCGGGCGCATAGAGCGCCGCGGCGGCGACGAAGACGGCGGCCAGGCCCACCAGCGAGTGGAAGGCCGCGACCAGTTGCGGCATGTCGGTCATCTTGATGGTGCGCGCCATATAGGCGCCGATGCCGCCACCAAGGGCAATGCCGCCGATGATCAGCGCCCAGCTCACCCAATCGGAGGGCGCGGCCAGGGCCAGCGTGGTGACGATGGCAATGCCCATGCCGATCATGCCGAAGCGGTTGCCCTGCTGGGCCGAACGAGGATTGGAGAGGCCCCGCAGCGCTAGGATGAACAGCACCCCGGCAACGAGATAGAGCAGGGCTGCGATATCTGCAGAGATCATCGGCTCAACCCTTTTTCTTGTACATGGCCAGCATGCGCTGGGTGACGAGGAACCCGCCAAAAATGTTCACGCTGGCAAAGACCAGGGCGATGAAGCCGAACAGCTTGGACACCCAGCTGGCATCAGCCGCCAGATGCACGCCCACGGCCAGCAAGGCGCCCACCACGATCACCGAGGAAATCGCATTGGTGACGCTCATCAGCGGGGTGTGCAGCGCCGGAGTCACCGACCAGACCACGAAATAACCGACGAAGATCGCCAGCACGAAAATGGCCAGGCGGAAGGTGAAGGGATCGATCGCGCCGCCCAGCGCGCCATGCGCCACGGCCGCAATCACATCGGCGCTTTGTCCTGCCGTCGTTTCCATTTACTTGGCCCCCTTTGGCGTGGTCGGCTTCTTGGCCGCCGGTTTCTTGGCGGCGGGCTTTTTGGCAGCAGCCGGCTTGGGTGCTTCCGCCGCAGCTTCGATCACCGCACTGGCCTTCTTGACGGCGGCACGCTTACGTGCCGGAACCGGTGCTTCGGCGGCGGCAGGAATCGATTGCTCTACGCCCGGCGCAGCCTTTTTCGGCGTGTCGGCCATGGCAGCGCTTTCGGTCTTCTTGGCCGCAGGCTTTTTGGCAGGCACCGGCTTGGCAGCACCGGTCTTGACCGGGGCAGGCTTGGCTTCGACCTTGGCAGCCGGCGCCTTGGGCGCGGCTTTGGGTACCGCGACCGGCTTTGCCTCGGCCGCCGGAGCAGCGGCAGCAAAACTTGGGTGCACCACGGCGCCATCGCGGGTCAGCACCGTCGCCTTGACCAATTCGTCATCCCAATTGATCGCCAAAGCCTTTTCCTTGGCGTCGATCAGCGTGGTGACAAAGGCCAGCAGATTGCGCGCATAAAGCTGGCTGGCCGTGGTGGGGATGCGGCCCTGCACATTGGTATAGCCGATAATGGTCACGCCATTATGCTCGATGACCTTGCCGGGCACGGTCAGTTCGACATTGCCACCGCGCTCAGCGGCTAGATCGACGATCACCGAACCGGGCGCCATGGATTCCACCATGGCCTTGGTGATCAGCCGCGGCGCCGGGCGCCCAGGGATCAGCGCGGTGGTGATGACGATATCCTGCTTGGCAATGTGACTGGCGGTCAGTTCCGCCTGCTTGGCCTGATATTCGGCCGACATCTGCTTGGCATAACCGCCGGCGGTTTCGGCCTGCTTGAATTCTTCATCCTCGACGGCGACGAACTTGCCGCCCAGGCTTTCCACCTGCTCCTTGGCCGCCGGACGCACATCGGTAGCCGAAACCACCGCGCCCAGCCGCTTGGCGGTGGCGATGGCCTGCAGCCCCGCAACCCCTGCCCCCATGACAAAGGTCTTGGCGGGCCGCACCGTGCCGGCGGCGGTCATCATCATGGGGAGCGCGCGATCGAACTGCGCGGCGGCTTCGATGACGCCCTGATATCCGGCTAGGTTCGCCTGGCTGGAGAGGATATCCATCACCTGCGCGCGGGTAATACGCGGCATGAATTCCATGGCAATGGCGGTAACGCCCGCCTTGGCCAGAGCCGCCACGTCCTTGTCATTGCCATAGGGATCGAGCGCCCCGATCACCAGGGCTCCTTTGGCCACGCCGGCGAGCGTTGAAGCAGCGGGCCGTCGCACGGTCAGCACAATTTCGGCACCCTTGAGGGCCGCATCGGCACTGGCCGCTATCGTCGCGCCAGCGGCGACATAATCGGCATCGAGAATGCGCGAGCCCAGGCCCGCCCCCTTCTCCACCGTCACGCTGCCGCCCAGAGCCACGAGCTTGCCGACGGTTTCCGGCGTAGCCGCGACGCGGTTCTCGCCTTCAAAACGTTCACGGACGATGGCGATCTTCATGCACTACCTCCTGCGGCGGCAATGCACCTAGCGTGCACTGCGGCATGCCGACGACGTGCGGCCGGGCCATGGCCCGACGCGCTGCTGACCCAGTGCGGCACCTGCCGCAGGGCTGCTATTTCTTGGATATCTCGCTCAGCACGCCCACCACCGGCGGCACGACGAAAGAGGCGAGCACCAGCACCAGGCCCAGCACCGGCTGGCCGGCGATCACGGCGAAATAGAGCCCCACCATCAGGATGGCGATGCCCATGATGGTATACTTGGTGACCGTCACGAAGCCGCTATAGGTGGCCTCGTGCTGGGCATAGTCCATCGGGGATTCTTCGCGCAGGGGCGGAAGCGGTTCGTGCTTGCTGGCTGCCATTCTCGTCCTCAATAATTCGCGTCGTCAAAATCTTTGCGCCATACTGGCGTCTAATGGGCTGCTCGCTTCCAACGCGTCGATCATCGACGAAATACCGCTCCGCAAAGCCCGCATTGGCTTTCTCATACTGCGCGTGGCGCGAGTTCACAAGGCAGTCATGGATTGGTGAGAAGCCTCTCGCCCAAAGCATTGGCCGAGTTACGATTGGTCAACAAAAACCCGCCACGACGGCGCGCGGCGGGTTCCAATAGATGCACAATCACGATGAACTCAGAACGACCAGTTGAGGCCGGCGGTGATCTGATGCGTCCTCAAGCTCAGCGGCTCGGTAATCCCGACCAGCGTCATATCCTTGTCGCCATAGTCCGAATACCGGTACAGCAAGTCGATCGACAGGTTTTCCGTGGCAGCAATTTCCACGCCCGCACCAATGGTCCAGCCGGCATAGGTTGCCGACGTGCTATCAACTGGAATGTCCAGCGACACGCCAGCGACCGCAAGACCGCCCGTCAGGTAGGGCAAAAAACTCCCGCCATTATAGCCGATGCGTCCGCGCACCGACCCGACCCAATCCAGATTCACGTCGGCACCCCCGGTAACCCCGGATATGTTGCTCCAGGCAACATCGGCGACGAGACCGGCAACAATCAGATCGGACAGGGCGAAATTGGCGCCAACCGCACCACCCGCCAGCCAGCCGTCAATATCGCTATCGGCACCGAACGCATTCGCGGTGCCCTGGCCATACCCGCCAAACACGCCGGCATAAAACCCGCTCCAGTCGTTTACCGCTGCGCTCGGCGCATAGATAGGATCGATGACTAAATCCGCCGCCATCGCGGAAGTGGTGGCAGTCGCGGCTAAAAGGCCAATAACCAACGAACGAATCATTTCCAACGCCCCTCCAAGACCCCTCTAAAGTCTTGAGATCATAAGAAGGCTGCAATCAGCATAAGTCAAACGGCTGCCATCGCCAGATCAACAACAGCCATCAAATGTTGCAAGATAGTCTCAGCGCTTTTTCTTACGCTATCAACTTCAAGGACTTGATTGCTCCAACTCGTCGATCAATCCTTCGATCATCGACAGGCCCAGCGACCAGAATTTGGGGTCCTTCGCGTCGAGCCCGAAGGGGGCCAGCAACTCGGAATGGTGCTTGCTCCCGCCGGCCTTGAGCAGTTCGAAATACCGCTCCGCAAAGCCCTCACTGGCCTTCTCATACTGCGCGTAAAGCGAGTTCACAAGGCAGTCCCCGAAGGCATAGGCGTAGACATAGAACGGGGAATGGATGAAGTGCGGAATATAGGCCCAGAAGATGTCGTAGCCTTCATTGGAAATGATGGCGTCGCCGAGGGATTCCGCCTGCACGTCCAGCCAGATCTGGTTGATCTCCTCGGTGCGCAATTCCCCCTGCCGGCGGGCGGTGTGGACGCGCCGCTCAAAGGTATAAAAGGCGATCTGCCGCACCACCGTATTGAGCATATCCTCGACCTTTGAGGACAGCAGCGCAAAGCGCTGCTGGGGATCGGTGGTCTTGTCGAGCAGCGAGCGGAAGGTCAGCATTTCGCCGAACACCGAGGCGGTTTCGGCCAGGGTGAGCGGGGTATTGGACAGGATCGGCCCCTGCGCCGCTGCCAGCCGCTGATGCACGCCATGACCCAATTCATGGGCCAGCGTCATGATATCACGCGAGCGGCCCATATAATTGAGCATCAGATAGGGATGCGCGCTGGGCACGGTGGGATGCGCGAAAGCGCCCGAGAGCTTGCCTTCGGCCACCGGCGCGTCGATCCAGCCCGAATTAAAGAACGGCTTGGCGACCTCAGCCAGTTCGGGCGAGAATTTACCATAGGCCTCGAGCACGGTGGAAACGGCGCTATCCCAATCCCAGGTGCGCTCGTCGCTGGTCGGCAGCGGCGCATTGCGGTCCCAGGCATTGAGCTTGTCCTTGCCGAACCACTTGGCCTTCATCTTGTAATAGCGGTGACTGAGCTTGGGATAGGCGTCGGTCACCGCCTTTTGCAGCGCATCGACCACTTCGCGTTCCACCGAATTGGCCATGTGGCGGCTATCGGCAATGTCTTCGTAACCGCGCCAGCGATCGGAAATTTCCTTGTCCTTGGCCAGCACATTGGTGATGTGGGTGAAGAGCCGCGCATTGTCCTTCAGCGTCTTGCCCAGCGCCTTGAAGGCGGCTTCACGCTTCGTCTCGTCCTTTTCCGACAGCAGATGCAGCGTTGATTCCATATTGAGAATCTCGCCATCCACCTCGAATTGCAGGCTGGACAAAGTCTCGTCAAACAGCCGGTTCCAGGCCGAATAGGCTGTTACCGACTTGTCGTGGAATAGTTCTTCCAGCTTGTCATCGAGCTGATAGGGCTTGGCCTTGCGCAATTCGGCAAACCAGGTGCGGTAGCGCGCCAGTTCCGCATCGCTGGCGAAGGCGGTTTCGAGGTCCGCGTCCTCGATGCGGTTCAGTTCGAGTTCGAAAAACAGCACTTTGGTGGAGAGATTGGTCAGCGCCTCATTGGTATCGCCCATGAACTTGGCGCGATCCGGATCGGTCGACTTCTGCGCATATTGTAGGAAAGAAAACGAGCCGATGCGGCCGCTGATATCGCCCAGCTCTTCGCTGGCCTTGATCGCCTCGACCAGCTTGCCCGCCTTGGTCAGCTCGACCAGCTTGCCCTTATAGGTCGCCTCGAACTGCGTCGCGAGCGCCTTGGCCTCGTCCAGCGCGGCAGCAAATTCCTTGCTGTCCTTGCCCGGATAAAGGTCGGAAAGGTCCCATACCGGCAAGGCGCCGAACTGATTGTGGCCCTTTTGGCTGCTTGCTTCGGTCATGGCGTGCTCTCTCCGGCTGGTCCAATTGCGCGCGGACCTTAGCCAGCGAGGGCGGCGATTGGAAGGGCAGCGCGCTCAAATCCGGGCGAGAACCATGATGTCATTGCCCGCTGCATCGAGCAGGATCAGCTTGCCGCGAGCATTGTCGAGCCGATAGCTCGCCACCCGCCCCAGCGCGTCGAGGAATTTGCCCTCCTGGTCCATGATGGCCGGCGCGCAAGCCATCTCGTTCGAAAACAGATCGCCAAAGCTGAGCGCCGAACCATCGATGCTGGCCTTGCCACCAAAACGGTTGCAACCGGCCATGCCACCCACCTGCCCGTCAGGCGCCAGTTCCAGAACGGTCTGCAGATTATCGATTACCCCAGCGCCATCAATGTCCTCGGCCAGCCAGCGCCCGTCCGGCCAGCCATCGCTCGCCGCTGAAATGGCCTCCGCGACCCGCTCGACCAGGATTTCGGTGGCGTCGGGGCCAGAGCCGAAGACGCTGTTATGCGTGGTCGAGATGAAGAGCAGCTTGTCGCCCTCGGTGATGCGGGCGGACACCGAATAGCGGTGGCCGGGCACGATCGCATCGGGGTCATAGGCAATGGCATAGGCATAAGGCGGCGACTTGCCGCTGGCCACGGTCTCGCCCAGCACCTTGGCGGGTGCGTCGGCCAGCGAGGTGTCGAGCAATTGCACACTTACCTTGGCCGTGTCAGGCAGCATGATGCGCTCGCGGAAGAATACCGTACCGCTGAGCACGGCGCCGTCGGCCATTGCAGGGCCGGATAGGGTGAGGGCGATGATCGTTGCCAGCGCTGCGAAGATTCTGAGGACCATAATGCCTTCTCGTTTGGTTTAGGGCGATCCTAGCGAGCGGTGGTCGGGTCGTCCATCGGAGTGCCACTCCGATGCCATTCCCCCAAAATCCCACACAGTTAATCCCCTCTTAAACCCCTTGGCCCATCTTCTTCCCAAAACGGCACACCAGATTCGCGTGCCGGGACCAAGCCTGAGGTAAGTATGACGCGTGTTCTCGTTGTCGACGATGATCCGGTGCAGCTGCGGCTCACCGCCGAAATCGCCAACCGCGCCGGCTTCAAGCCGCTGACCGCCACGGGCGGCGAGCAGGCGCTGGCAATTCTGCGCGAGGATCGCAATATCGGCGCCATGATCCTTGATCTGGTCATGCCTGATCTCGATGGCATGGCGGTGATGGAGGCGATGCGCCGCGAGCGGCTGACCACGCCCGTCATCATCCAGACCGCCAACGCCTCGCTTGAAACCGTCATTTCGGCCATGCGCCAGGGCGCGGCAGACTATTTCGTCAAGCCGGTATCGCCCGAACGGCTGGTCATCTCGCTGCGCAATGCCATGAAGCTCGATACGCTCGAAGCCGCCATCCGCGCCGAGCATGCCCGCAAGACCGGCACTTTCACTGCCGCCGACATGATCGCCAAGGCCCCCGCCATGGGTCGCGTGCTGACGCTCTGCGCCAAGGCCGCCAAATCCACTATTCCGGTGCTGATCGAAGGCGAGACCGGGGTCGGCAAGGAATTGGTCGCCCGCATCATCCAGGGTTCAGGTGATCGGGCAGGCAAGCCGTTCATCACCGTCAATTGCGGGGCCATTCCGCCCAATCTGGTGGAGTCCGTCTTGTTCGGGCACAAGAAAGGCGCCTTTACCGGCGCCATTGCCGACCAGCCGGGCAAATTTGCCGAAGCCCATAACGGCACGCTGTTTCTCGACGAAATCGGCGAACTGCCGCCCGATACCCAGGTCAAATTGCTGCGCGCGCTGCAGGATGGCGAGATCGAACCAGTCGGCGCCAGCCGCACCGAGCGGGTCAATGTCCGCGTCATTTCGGCCACCAATCGGCGGCTGCTGAACCTGGCCAAATCCGGCGAATTCCGCGAGGACCTATACTACCGCCTCAATGTCTTCCCCATCTATGTGCCGCCGCTGCGCGAGCGCATGGAGGATGTGCCGGCACTGGTCTCCATGTTCATCGCCCGCTTTTCCGCCGAGGCCGGCAAACGGGTGCTGGGGCTCTCCCCCGTCGCGCTCGACCTGCTGCTGGGCTATGACTGGCCGGGCAATGTGCGGCAGCTGGAAAACGCGGTCTATCGCGCCATTGTGCTCAGCGACGGCGCCTTCCTTGAAACCGTCGATTTCCCCCAGATCGTCGCCCAATCCGCCGGCCGCGAAACCGCCCTCTCCGATATCGAAACCGTGCCGGTACCCGCCGCGCCGACCCATATCGACACTGCAACCGCCCGCCAGCGAGCCTTTGAGGAACAACCCGCCACTCCCGACCGCTTCCTCGATGCCACGGGCGAAATCGCCGCCTTGGCGCAAATCGAGCGCGCCGCCATCGTCTTTGCCATCGAACATCATGGCGGGCGCATGTCGCGCGTAGCCCGCGCGCTCAAGATTGGCCGCTCCACCCTCTACCGCAAGCTGCACGAATATGGTCTGGCTGAGGAATTGATCAACGACGCAGCATGACGGCAGGATAATGAGCGAGCCTATTCCGGTCTTTGATGGCCACAACGATATTCTGGGCCATCTGGCAACGTCCGACGTCGCCGATCCGGTGCAAGCCTTCCTCACTGGCTCCTTTCCCAGCCATATCGACCTGATCAAGGCCAAGACCGGCGGCTTTGCCGGCGGCATGTTCGCCGTATTCTGTCCCTCGCCGAAAAAGCCGGATGGCACCCTGCCCCCGGGCATGGCCTTCGATATGGCGCCGCTGCCGCTGGACCTCGTTCCCGCCCAGGCCATGGCGATCACGCAAATCAGCCTGCTCTACCGGCTGGAAGCCGCCGGCGCCCTCGCCGTCTGCCGCGATACGACCGAGATCAAGGCCGCCATGGCCCAGGGCAGGATTGCCGCCGTGCTGCATATCGAGGGCGTCGAGGCGATCGATGCCGGTCTGCAATTCCTCGATGTGCTCTATGCCGCAGGCCTGCGCTCGCTCGGCCCGGTATGGAGCCGGGACAATATCTTTGGCCATGGCGTACCGTTCAATTTCCCCGGCTCGCCCGATACCGGCCCCGGCCTCACCGAAGCGGGCAAGCGCCTCGTCGCCGCCTGCAACCGGCTCGGCGTGCTGATCGATCTCTCCCACATCACCGAAAAAGGCTTTTGGGACGTGGCGGAGCTCTCGACCGCCCCGCTGGTTGCCACCCATTCCAATGTTCACGCCATCTGCGCCAATCCGCGCAATCTGACCGCCGACCAGCTCAAGGCGATCCGCGACAGCGACGGCATGGTAGGCCTCAACTTCGCCACCGGCTTCCTGCGGCCCGACGGCGCATGGCGGCCGGATACCGGACTGGATGTCCTGCTGCGCCATCTCGATGCGATGATCGAGGCGGTCGGCGAGACGCGCGTGGGCCTGGGCTCGGACTTCGACGGGGCCATGTTGCCGGCGGCGATTGGCTCGTCGGCTGGGCTGCAGGTGTTGATCGAGGCCCTGCAACAGCACGGGTATGATGATGCGCTGGTGCAGCGGCTGGCGCATGGCAACTGGTTGGACCTATTGGCGCGGGTGATTGATCGCTAGAGCGTTGATCCCCGCCACCACTGCTTCCGTCACCCCCGGCTCCGACATGGCGTGCCCCGCCCCTTCGACCAGCACAATCTCCGCATTCCCCCAGGCCTTTGTCAGTGCATATGACATCGCAGGCGGACAGAGCAGGTCAAACTGCCCCTGCACGATCACCCCCGGGATAGCCTTGAGCCGCCCAGCCCCGGCCACCAATTGGCCCGTCGCCAGAAACGACTCCTGCGCAAAGTAATGCGCTTCCATAAAGGCAGTTGCCGGCAGCCGGCCGCCGTTATGAACATCCTCCAGATCAAGCCGTCTCCTGCCCGAACGAGCCTCGGAGAGCACCCGTTCGGTATCGTGCCAGGCGCGAGCAGCCGGCCCGTGGATTGCCGGGTCGGGATCAAGGATGCGGCGGAAATAGGCATCGAGCGGGCTGGAACGCTCGTCTGGGGTGAGGATGCTGAGGAAGTCCTCATAGAGGCCGGGATGGAAAGTACGAAGGCCCGTGTCGAAGGCCCAATCCAGCTCGGCCCGCGTTCCCAGAAACGTCGCGCGGAGCACGATGCCGCTAACGCGGTCGGGATGGGCTTGAGCATAGGCAAGGCCCAGCGTTGCGCCCCAGCTGCCGCCCACCACCAGCCAGCGCTCGATCCCCAGCGCCAGCCGCACCAACTCCATGTCGGCGATCAGATGCTGGGTATTATTGTGCTCCCGCGACCGAGCCGGTTGGCTCCGCCCTGCCCCGCGCTGGTCGAACAGCACGGCGCGAAACCGGCTGGGATCGAACAGGCGCCGATGCGATGGCTGGCAGCCGCTGCCGGGGCCGCCATGCAGATAGACGGCAGGAATGCCATCCGCGTGGCCCACCGTTCCGACGTAAAGACTATGCCCGTCGCCAACCTCAAGCATCTGGCTGGTGAGCGGCGCGAAGTGATCACCCCCACCGTCGGGTGGCGTCATGGCAGCTCGGGCTCCAGCGTGCCGCCGGAAAAATTGCGATAGATGAAGCGGTCGCCGCCCTCGCTGGATTCGCGCTCCGCCGTCTTGAAAATGCTCTCATGCAGCGGCGAGAGATGGCAGGCCGGGTCGGTATTGCCGGCGCTGCCGGTCAAGGCAAAGGCCTGGCAGCGGCAGCCGCCATAGTCGATCTCCTTGAAGGCGCAGCTCTGGCAGGGCTCGGGCATCCAGCCGGTGCCGCGATAGCGGTTGAAGGCATCCGAATTCTGCCAGATCCAGGCAATGGAATGGTTGGAGCGCACCGATTCAAAATTGAGTTCGGTGATGGTCTCGGCGGCGTGGCAGGGCAGGATTTTGCCCGAGGGCGTGATATTAAAAAACTGCCGCCCCCAGCCGCCCATGCATTTTTTAGGGCGCAGAGCATAATAGTCGGGCACCACAAAATCGATGTCCAGAATACCGCGCAGCCGCACGCGTTCTTCCTCGACAATGGCTGTCGCCTCATCGATCTGCTCGATGGTAGGCATCAGCGCGGCGCGGTTCTTCAGCGCCCAGCCATAATATTGCACATTGGCGACCTCGATCCGGTCGGCGTCGAGCTGCACGGCCAACGCAATCATCGCACGCAGTTCATGCAGGTTCTGCCGATGCATCACCGCATTGACGGTGAGCGGCAGGCCCAATTCGCGCGACCATTGCGCCACCTCGAGCTTTTTGGCATGGCCATTCTTGAAGCCGCCAATGCGATTGGCCAGCGCCGGATCATTGGCCTGAAAGCTGATCTGGATATGGGCCAGCCCCGCATCGGCAATCTCGGTCAGGCGCTCCCTGGTAATCAACACGGCCGAGGTGATCAGATTGGTATAGAGCCCCAGATCATTGGCATGGCGCACCAGTTCCACCAAATCCTTGCGCACGCTGGGTTCGCCGCCGGAAAAATGCACCTGCAACACGCCGATTTCGGCCAGCTCGGTCAGCACTTTTTTCCACTCGTCGGTGGTCAGCTCATTGCCCGCCCGCTCCATTTCCGCCGGATTGGAGCAATAGCCGCATTGCAGCGGGCAGCGATGGGTCATTTCCAGCAGCACCGCCAGCGGAATGCCATAGGCCTGCGCGACGGACTGGCCCTCGAGAATGGCAAGGCCATCATTGGCATCGACCAGTACCGGGCTGGCATCGCTCATGGTCGGGCTCATGGCTTTACCGCCTCGACCAGAAAGCCCGAATCCGCCAGATCCTGCAGCATGGCGATGATGTCGCTGGCGATCTCCTCGCGCGGCGCGGTGTAGATATCAGCCAGATGATCGGTGATCGCGGCGACACTACGCTGCCCATCGCAAAGCTTGAGCACTTCGACGGCAATCTCGTCAGGCGCCATCACCCGCTCGGGCACCAGCAGCACCCAGCGCTGGCGAACCTCATCGAGCCGCAATTTGGTGCCGCGCGCCAGGGTGGGCACGCTGGCTTCGGTGACGCTCATGCGGCGGCGGGCGGCCGGGGCGACAATCCCGCTCATGATGCTGCCGGCACGAAAGCGCCGGGCGGCACATGCCCCTCGACATAGGCGTGATAGAGCGCGTCGAGCTGCACCCAGAGCACATTGGTCTTGAAGATCAGCGCATTGCACACCGCCTGCCGCTCGGCCGGAGTCTTGGCATTGGCCTTGACGTAATCGAGCGCAAAATTGGCGTCGCGCGGGGCCTGTTCCAGCCGGCGCTTGAAATAGGTCATCACGCCCGGATTGATGAAGTCATAGTGCTCCAGCATGCCCGAAATCCGCTCTTCATGCAGGTTGGGCGCGAAGAGTTCGGTGAGTGACGAGGCGATGGCTTCGAGCGGACTACGGTCCCGAACGAAGTGGACATAGGCGTCCACCGCAAAGCGCGTCGCCGGCAGAATGCCCTCGGCGGCTTCGACATAATCATTGTCGAGCCCCAGGCCCGAGGTCAGTTGCAGCCAGCGCCCGATACCGCCTTCGCTCCCCACATCGCCATCGTGATCCTCGATGCGGTGGCGCCATTCAATACGGGTCGCCCGGTCGCGGAAGCGCGAGATGACGACGGCGTCCTTCAGCGGGATCGAGCTTTGATAATAATAGCGGTTGAGCGCCCAGGCCTGCACCTGGCCCTTGTTGAGCTTGCCGCCATGCAGCAGGTGATGGAAGGGATGCAGATTGTGGTAGCGGGTGGCGCCAATGGCGCGCAGCTGCGCTTCCAGATCCTCGGCACTATTGAGCACCGCGTCGGACGCGACCGAAAAAGCTGTCATTGCTGTCAAAGCGTCATCTCCATCCCATCGGCAGGAATGATCCATCCTGCTTGTTCTGCTTGCAGCCGCTCGGGCGCATCGCGCCGCCAGGCCGGGTTCGAATTGTTGATATGCAGGAACACCTTGCGCCCGATCCCCAGATCAGCGAGCGCTGGCATGGCCACATCCATGGCGATATGGCCCATGCGCTGGCCGGTTTTTTGGCCCAGGCCCAGGGCGATCAATTCATCATCGCGCCACAGCGTGCCGTCGAAAAACACGAGATCGGCCCCCGCCAGTCTGTCGGCCGCTTCGGGCGTGACAGCCGCGCAGGCGGCGAGGAAAACCAGAACCTTGCCATTGCGCGTGATGCGCAGGCCCAGCGTGTCACCTTCGTCATTTTCGGCAACGCCTTCGAGATAAAGCGTGGTTTTGCCGGGCGCGATGAAGGGTTCAATCAGCAGCCCGGACCCGGAGCCATCGGGCAGCGTGGGCTCGAACGCCACGCTGGTTTCGATGGCAATGCGCGTCACCTTCTCCGGATTGAGCGCGTTGAAAATGCTGTTGGCCCGCAAAATCTCCTGCACGCGCTGATGCGCGTAAAGTGTAAAGGGCGAGCCTTCGCGCAGCGAGAGTAGGCCTGTGACGGCGTCGACCTCGCCATTGGTGAGGATCACCCCGGCAATCGGGCTGTGCCTGAGCGCACGCGGATGCAGCACCGGCGTATCCACGATCTGCTGGCGCAGATCGGGCGACGCATTGATCAAAAACCAATGTTCGCCATCCCCACTAATGGCGATCGAAGCCTGGCTCGCGCGCAAGCCCGGCTCGCGTCGTGCTGTAAGGCAATTGTCGCACCCACAATTCCATTGCGGCAGGCCCCCGCCTGCCGCGGAGCCCAGAATGACTATTTTGATCATTGTCTTCGCCCGCGGCAGGCCAGTTCCTACTTGCGCGTGGCGCAAGCGTACATGTTGATTTCCATGCTGACGGGAACTTCAACGATGGTTGGTTTTTTCCAGGCCATTTCAGGTCTCCTCACAATGCGGCGGGATTGCCGCTGGCGGTGAGGGTGACGGCTGAGCGGCCCGGGCGCACTCTATGGCCGCGATAGCTTTTGCCTATAGTGCTGGTAGCGCCTAGAAATCGTCTTCCGTATCCACCGCCAGAAATGGCGGCGTCGGCAAGATCCCCGGCAAGACATAAGCAGCCGAAGTCTGCTGCAGCAGGTCGAGCAGGCTCGCATAGGGCTCGGCGCGACGATATTGCGAAGGTACCAGAGCCACGATGCGGCGCGGCGGCGCTTTGACGCGATAGAGCTTGACCCCGCCCGGCGGCCCATTGCCGGCAATGGTGGCAAGCGCTGGCGCCAGACACACGCCGGACCCGGCCCGCACCAGGCCAATGGCTGTTTCAAAACTGCGGCATTGCGCAACAACGCGATGCTGCGGCAGCAGCCGATCATACCAATCGGCCACCCGGTTGGCCTGCTGACTGCCAAAGGTGAACTGGATGGATTGGTTGAGCAGACCCAATTGCTCCGCCGGCAATTCACCCTGCGGGTCGGCGATGCCATCGAGCGTCAGCGCCTCGGGCACCACCAGCATATAGGGATCTTCGATCAGCGGGATTTGCACGAAACCGACACCCGCCTGCGCCACCGAATTGGCCGCCAGCAGACCGATATTGACCCGCCGCCCATAGAGCAGTTCCAGAATATCGGCGGGGGCGCTTTCCTGAATGTCGAAATCAACCTCGGGAAACTGGGTCTGCATGCTGCCGATGGCCGCCGGCAGCAACACGCGCAGCACCGAATTGATCCCCGCCAGCCGCAGCGTCAGCCGCTTGCCGCCGCTGAATTGACCCAGCCCATCTTCCAACTCGCGCATATTGCGCAGCACCTGCTCGGCCTTGGGCAGCAGATAAGCGCCCGCCTCGGTCAGTTCCATTTCATTGGAACGGCGATGAAACAGCAGCGTGCCGACATTGGCTTCCAGCTTGCTCAATTGCTGGGATAATGACGGCTGCGCCAGCCCCAATTGCTTGGCGGCCTTGGTCAGCGTTTCCGAACGAGCGACAGCCCAGAAGATGCGCAATTGATGCAGCGTGACCTCGCCGGCCTTCTGGCGTGCGGCAGATTTGGCGCTGCCGGCGCGCTTGATCTTTGCGCCCGCTCGTTCATCATCCATCGCCGCCGCCCTTGCCATTTTCGCGCGGCTAGAGCTAAGGCGAAGCGGCCAGCAGTGCAAAGACCATATTGTCGACAAACTGAATACGATATAGCATCAGACCCAATAAGCGGCCCTTGAATCCGCGCCGGCCGGCTGACAAGCTATCGGCCTGATCGGGTACCAAGCCTATGGAGCAGCACTGAACATGGCCACGGCCAAGACCCAGAAAACCAAGCCGGCGGCCGAAGCCCCCGCCAATGGCCGCGTGCGCGGGCAGGGCGCCCAGACCGTTTATGAGCGGCTACGCCAATCCATCCTCGAACTGGAACTCGAACCGGGCAGCCCGCTCGACGAATCAAGCCTATCCGAACAATTCGAAATGTCGCGCACCCCGATCCGCGAGGCGCTGGTGCGCCTGTCGGGCGAAGGGCTGGTGACCACGCTCCCCAATCGCAACACGGTGGTCTCAACCATCGATTTCGTCCGCCTGCCGCTTTATTTCGAAGCCCTCACACTGATGTATCGCGTCACCACGCGCTCAGCGGCGGTGCATCACCGGCCCGAGCATCTGCTGGCCATTCGCGGCTTTGAAGGCGCCTATTCGGAGGCAGTGGCGCGACGCGATGCACTGGGCATGATCCAGGCCAATCGCGATTTTCACATGGCCATCGCCGAAGCCGGCGGCAACATCTACTTCACCAATCTGTTCGGGCGCTTGCTCGATGAGGGCCGACGCATCCTGCGGCTCTATTATTCCTCGTTCGACGACAAGCTGCCGCGCCAATATGTCGACGAACACGGCGCCATGGTTGCCGCCATCGAAGCGGGCGACGCGGACCTCGCCGATCGGTTGGGTGCCGAGCATGCCGCCCAGATCGTGCGGCAGATCCAGAGCTATATCGGCCGCGACACCGCCGCCCATATTAGCCTCTCGGACGCCCGCTAATGGCCCGTATTGCCATTGCCGGCGCTGGCATTATCGGCGCCGCCATTGCCACCTGGCTGATCGATCAGGGCCATGACGTGACGGTCTTCGAGCCCGAGCCCGATGGCCTGCCCACCTCGTCAGGCAATGCCTCGCTGATCGCCCTGCCCGAAATCGCCCCGATCGCCAGCCCCGGCATTCTGTCGGCCGTGCCGGGCTGGCTGCTCGATCCGCTGGGACCACTGACCCTGCGCTGGACCGACGTGCCGGCGCTGCTGCCCTGGCTTTTGGCATTCCTCGCCTCGGCCACCCCGGCCCGTGGCGCCAAGGCCCGTGAGGCGCTAACCCTGCTGATGACAACGGCTTTGGCCGACCACGAAGAGCTGGGCCGCAAGGCCGGCCTCACCGGCCATTTGCGGCAGACCGGCTACGTTTCGGTGCATGACAGCGAAAAAAGCGTCGCCTCCGCTCTGCATGAAGCCCGCGTCGTCAAGGCCGCATTGGGCTATGATTTCGAACGCATCACCCCCGAGCGTGCGCGCCAATTGGTGCCGCAACTGGAGGGCAATTTTGCCGGTGCCGTCTATCAGCCCAGCTATTGGACGGCCTCCAATCCCCTGACCATTTTGCGCCATTATCAGGCCTTCGTCAGTGGCCGCGCCAAGCTCGTGCCGGCCAAGGTGACACGGCTGGTACAGGGCGATAACGGCATCACCGTCACCACAGCAACCGGCAAAGAAACCTTCGACAAGGTGGTGGTCGCCGCCGGGGTGTGGTCGCGCGATCTGGTGCGCGGGCTGGGCGCCAAAGTACTGCTCGAAAACGAGCGCGGCTATAACACCACTTTCACCGATCTCGATTGGAACCTGCCCATGCCGGTGGGTTTTGCCGATCACGGCTTTATCGCTTCGCCACTGGTCGATGGCCTGCGCGTGGGCGGCGCGGTGGAATTGGCCAAGCCCGACACCGCCCCCAATTTCGCCCGCGCCAAGGCCATGCGCACCAAGATGCGGCGCTATGTGCCCGCCTTGCCCGAGGGCGGCAAGGAATGGATGGGCCGCCGCCCCTCGACGCCCGATTCCCTGCCCGTCATCAGCCGCCATCCCGGCGACGACCGCATCGTCTATGCCTTCGGCCACGGCCATCTGGGCCTGACCCTGAGCGCCGTCACCGCGCGGCTGGTCGCTAGCCTTATTGCCGACGCACCACCCGACCCGGCGCTCGCCCCTTTCAGCATTACCCGCTTCCAATAGGCCATCATGAGCAAGAAGAGCTTTTTCTGTATCGACGCCCACACAGCCGGCAATCCGGTCCGCGTCGTGGCGGGGGGCGGCCCCGACCTCAAGGGCGATACGATGAACGCCCGGCGCGAGCATTTTCTGGCCGAATATGACTGGATCCGCACCGGCCTGATGTTCGAGCCGCGCGGCCATGACGTGATGAGCGGCTCGATCCTTTACCCGGCTTTGCGCGACGATGTGGACGGCTCGATCCTCTTCATCGAAACCTCGGGCTGCCTGCCCATGTGCGGCCATGGCACGATCGGCACGGTCACGGTGATGATCGAAGAGGGGCTGGTCACGCCCAAGACCCCGGGCAAGCTCAGGCTTGAAGTGCCGGCCGGCATTATCGAGGCCGAATACACCATGGACAATGCGGGCCATGTGATCGACGTGCGCATCACCAATGTGCCCTCATTCCTCTATGCGACCGGGCTCGAAATCGACCTGCCGGGCCTCGGGCCGCTCAAGTTCGACGTCGCCTATGGCGGCAATTTCTACGCTATATTCGAGCCGCAGCCCGGCTTCACCGATATGAACCAGCTCTCGGCCTTCGATATCCAGCAGCTTTCGCCCGTCGCCCGCCGGCTGATCAACGAGAAATATACCTTCCAGCACCCCGAATTCCCCACCATCAATGGCCTGCGCCATGTGATGTGGACCGGCGCCCCGGTGAACCCCAAGGCCGATGCCCGCAATGCGGTATTCTACGGTGAAAAAGCCATCGACCGCTCGCCCTGCGGCACCGGCACCTCGGCCCGTCTGGCCCAGAAAGCCGCGCGCGGCGAGCTCAAGGTGGGCGAGAGCTTCGTGCATGAATCGATCATCGGCAGCCTGTTTGTCGGCCGGGTCGAATCCGCCACCAAGGTCGGCCCCTACGACGCCATCGTGCCCTCGATCGCCGGCCAGGCCTGGATCACCGGCTACAACACCATCTTCCTCGACGACCGCGATCCGTTCGTGAAGGGGTTTACCGTCAACTGAGGGATACCCTCCCCCCCGCGGGAAGGGTTCATTCGGGGGATTTCGTCATTTTCGCGACTCCCTCCACTCATCGTCATCACCCGGCTTGTCCGGGTGATCCATCTTTCAGCACATGCGGCGACAATGGATTGCCCGAACGAGCCGGGCAATGACGACAGAAGGGCGAGCTTGGGAGAACGCGGAGAAGTCCTCAAGTGAGCACTGCCCCGCATCGCGCGCTCCCGATCAGAACCCGTACTTCGACAAATCCGGCCGCGTCTTGAGCCCCTGCTCGACCACCGCACGGATAGCCTTTTCCTCGTCCCCAACCAGCTCCAACCGCGGCTGGCGCACCACGGGCGAGGTCCCGCGCACGATGGCTTCGCATAGCTTGATGTTCTGGACGAATTTGGGGCCGATATCGAGATGCAGCAGCGGCAGGAACCAGCGGTAGATTTCCATGGCCTCCTTGATGCGATCCTGCTGCACGAGTTTGTAAATGGCCACGGTCTCCTTGGGGAAGGCAACGACCAGGCCCGCAATCCAGCCATGGCAACCCAGCACCAGGCTCTCCAGCGCCAGATCGTCCACGCCGGTCAGCAGCTGATAGCGATCGCCCAATGCATTGATGGTCTCGTTGATGCGGCGCGTGTCGCCGGTCGATTCCTTGATGGCGACGAATTTGGGCTCGTCGGCCATCTCCTTGAGCATCTCGGCGGTGATGTTGATGCCGTAAGCCAGGGGATTGTTGTAGACGATAATCGGCAAGTTCGAGGCCGCAGCGATCGCCCGATAGTGGAACACCACTTCGCGGTCATCGGCCAGGTAGCGCATGGCCGGCAGTACCATCAGCCCCTCGACACCGATCTTTTCGGCTTCAGCGGCAAGCGCCGCGCCGACGCTGGTGGAATCCTCGGCAATGGTCAGCAACACCGGCACGCGGCCGGCAGCCGCTTCGATGGCGGCCTTGGCGATGGCGAGCTTTTCGACGACCGTCAGGCTCGAGGCTTCGCCGAGCGAGCCGCAGACCACTATGGCATCGACGCCACCCTCGATCTGAAACACCACGTCAGCTTTGACGCCCTCGAGATCGACCTGCTGGTCCGCCGTCATCTTGGTGGTGATCGCGGGCAATACACCGCGGAAATCACTCTTTTGCATGCCTAATTCCTCTTTGTCGCAATGCGTCGCTGCAATCAGATTTAGAGTTTTGTATTTAGTTTGTCGACAAGAAAAAACTACAAAGAAATATCGACCCTAAATCAAGGAGATTGCCTGGAACATGCACACCCTCACGTGTCATTCCTGCGCAGGCGGGAACCTCCGTTTTCTTGCTAGAAATGCCGGCGAGAATCCCGCTAGCCGCGCGTGAAATCCACCGGAACGCCCAGCGTCTCGCTGCCGCCGCTCGGCGGGGGCGGAAAGGGGGCGGCCCGCGTGACTGCATCGACAGCCGCCTGATCGAGCGCCGGATTACCGGAGGACTGCACCAGACTCACGCCCGCCAGCCCACCGCCGGCCGAGATGGTGAACCGCACTAGGGCCGTTCCCGTCGCCCCGCCGGCAGACCGCGGATAACGCTTGGCATTGTTGAGACGCCGCTGCACCTGGCGCTGCCACGATGCCGCTTCAGCCGCACCGCCACTCCCCTGGCTCTGCTGGCCCGCGGCAGCCCGTGCCGCGGCGCTATCGGCATTGCTCTGCCCACTATTGCCGGCCGGCGGCGGTGGCCGCGGGGCTTCGCGCGAGGCCTGCTGCGTCGGCTGTTGCTGTGGCCGCGGCCGCTGCGTGGGCGCGCTGGGCCGCTCAAAACTCAGCGTGCGG
Source organism: Devosia sp. ZW T5_3 (assembly GCF_044987315.1). Classification (NCBI taxonomy): domain Bacteria; kingdom Pseudomonadati; phylum Pseudomonadota; class Alphaproteobacteria; order Hyphomicrobiales; family Devosiaceae; genus Devosia; species Devosia sp. ZW T5_3. The sequence goes on along the minus strand of NZ_JBJDRE010000010.1, from coordinate 112,135 downwards.
GGCACCGGAGCGGCGTTCAACTCGCTCTCCTCGACCGGCTCGAGCGATTCGGTCGCCACTGGCGCAACCGTGTCGACGGGTTCAGGGCTGGTGACCGGCGTCGCCAGCACAGCCATGTCCGTCGTCTCAGCAACCGGCTCGACAGGTTCGGCTGTGGCGGTCTCGACCGGTGGCGGCTCGTCCTGTTCTAGCGGCTCGACTGTCTCGGGCGGCACCGCCTGCTCGACCGGCACTTCGGCGACCTGCGTTTCGGGCTCCACCGGTTCGAGCGTTTCGCTCGGCGTCACCGGCACGACCTCCCCACCCGACGAGCGCAAATTCTCCGAGCTGCCCTCCTCAAGGGTCGAGGTTTCATTGCTCGAAACCGAGGTGACCGAAATAATGTCCACCGTCACGGCCCCCGGCGGCGGCGCATCCTCGGGCTGCGGCCAGGCGAAGCCAACAAAGGCCATGCCGAAAATGCCGGCATGCACCAAGACCGAACCGGGCAGGGCATAGCGCATATCAGGGGGTCCGCGCCGGCACGGTGACAAGGCCGATGCGGCTATAGCCGGCGCCCGACAATTCGCCCATCACTTCCATGATGGCGCCATAGGCCGCCGTCGTATCGCCGCGCACGTAAAGGCGCTCATCGGTGCCCTCGACAGCCAGCGCTGCGACGCTTGCCACCAGCGTGTCCAGCGTCACCGGCTCGCCCTCGATGGACAACGCGCCATCGGGCTCGACCGTCACGGTGATCGGCTTGGTCTGGAGCGGCATGGCCTGCGCCCGCGTTTCAGGTAGATCGATCGGCACGCCCATGGTCATCAAGGGCGCCGCGACCATGAAGACGATCAGCAGCACCAGCATCACATCCACCATGGGGGTGATGTTGATCTCGCTGATCGGGGCCCTGCCCCGGCCGCGCTTGCCTTTGTTATTACCCAGCGCCATGCCCATCAGAGCGACTTTCCGGCATCGAGCTGGCGCGACATCAGCGCCACCAGCCGATTGGCAAAGCCCTCGAGCCGCGCGATCAGCTTGCCCGCATCGGCGCTGAGCTTGTTATAGGCAATAACGGCGGGGATAGCAGCGAGGAGGCCCAGCGCCGTAGCCAGCAGCGCCTCGGCAATCCCCGGCGCCACCACCGCAAGACTGGTATTTTCCGCCGCAGCAATGGCGGTAAAGGCATTCATGATGCCCCAGACCGTGCCGAACAGCCCCACGAATGGTCCTGCGCTGCCGATGGTAGCAAGAAAGCCCAGCCGCTTTTCCAGATCGGCGCTCTGCTCGCTCACGGCCAGGTCAAGCGCGATTTCGAGCCGGCTCTGCAGGCCCACCGCGTTGTCGGCCTGCACGGCATGGCTCTTGTCCCATTCTTCCATGGCGGCAAGAAACACGGCCGATAGCCCGTGCTGGCCGGCGCCAGCGTAATCGGCCCGCAGCTCGGCCAGCGGCCGGCCGGAGGCAAACGCCTTGTCGAACGCCGCCATTTCGCTCTTGGCTTTGCCATAGGCGGCCAGCCGATTGGCAATGATCGCCCACACCCAGACCGAGGCAATGACCAGCCCGATCATCACCGATTTGACCACCCAGTCCGCCTGCATGAACAGGGCGAACATGGAAAAATCATGCGCTTGCGCTGCTACGTCCATCGGCTCCGTCCTCAAACGCCAAAGGCAATGTCGGGCCGCGTCGTGGTGACGAGCCCATCAAGGCACGCCGTCGCCGCAATGCCCGTGCCTTCGCAGGCGGTGACATCGTTGATCAGCAGGCGCCCGATGCCCTCGCAGCTGAGGTTCTTGAGTTCGAACTGCAGCACCTTGGTCTTGCCCTCGGCCAGTGCCTTGAAATCGAGCGTCACGATGCGGTCGATGGCGCCATCGCTGGTAAAGAACGCCACTTCCACTGCAGCCCGCTCGAGTTGCCCACCCAGCGTGTTGGTGGCGAGGAATGTCACCCGGCAGCCGTTCTCGGCGGGCTGAAGCGCGTTGAGTTCGACTGCCAGAGATGGCGCGGCGGCGGGGGCGGCCTCTTGCGCCAGCACGGGGGCGCTGAGAGCGAGTAGGCTGAACAGAAGGGCAGGAATTTTAGACATCAGGCAACCTTGCTTTGTGGTGCCGCGGCGACGAAACGCTGCGCCGACTGCGGCAAGACGAAGGGAATATTGCCGGCAGGCAGCGCGCCCACCCGCATCGGACAATCGAAAACCTCGGCGATCAGGCCATCGGTCAGCACCTCGGCGGGCGTCCCGGCGCCGGCCACCGCGCCATTGCGGATCGCCACGATCTGGTCGGCATACATGGCCGCCAGATTCAGATCATGCAGGATGGCGATAACGCCCCCTCCCGCCGCCGCGAACTGGCGCGCCACATCCATGATCATCAACTGGTGCTTGATATCCAGACTCGATACCGGCTCGTCGAGAAACAGGAACCGCGGCACCCCATCGAGCACCGGTTCCCACACCTGGCAGATCACCCGCGCCAATTGCACGCGCTGCTGCTCCCCGCCCGACAATTCGCCATAGAACCGCCCACCGAAACCGCCGAGATCCACCCGCGCCAGCGCCTCGTCCGGCAACCGCCGCAGCGCCGCGAGCGACACGCCCGGCCGGCCGGCAGTGAGCCCCAAAGCCACCACTTCACGCACCGTGAACGGAAACGGCAATGTGCTCGATTGCGGCAGCACCGCCCGCAAAGTGGCGGCCGTACCCAGATCCATGCTGGCCACATCGCGGCCATTGATGCTTATGCTGCCGCTGAACGCATAGTCCCGGCACAGCGCCTTCATCAGCGTGGATTTGCCCGAGCCATTGGGGCCGATAATGGCAGTCACCTGCCCCGGATAGGCAGAAAAGCTGACGCCATCGAGAATGCGCCGCTGGCCGATTTCAACCGCGATATTGTCGACATGGATCATGGCATCACCAGGCAAAGACCGCGCGTTTGCGCAGCAATATCCAGAGGAAGAATGGCCCACCCACCGCAGCGGTCACGATGCCGATCGGCAGTTCCGCCGGCGCGACGATCAGCCGGCTGACGGCATCGGCCATCAGCAGGAAGGAAGCGCCCAATAGCGCCGAAGCCGGCAGCAGGTAGCGATGGTCAGGCCCGATCACCAGCCGCAACAGATGCGGCACGACAATGCCGACAAATCCAATGCCGCCGCTGACCGCCACCGACGCCCCGGTCGCTGCCGCCACCGCGACAATGACCACCCGCTTGAACCGCTGTACGGGAATCCCCAGATGCCCGGCCGTCGCCTCGCCCAAGGTCAGCGCATTGAGCCCCTTGCCCAGAAACGCCGCCACAGCCAGCGCCACAACGATGATCGGCCCGGATGCCATGATCTTGGTCCAATTGGCGCCCGACAGCGAGCCCATGCCCCAGAAGGTCAGGTCCCGCAATTGCGCGTCATTGGCCACATAAACCAGCACACCCGTGACCGCCCCGGCCAGCGCCCCCAGCGCAATGCCGGCCAGCAGCATGGTTGCAATCGCCGTCTGCCCGCTGCGCGTCGCCACGCGATAAAGAATGAACGTGGTGATGAGCCCGCCGATAAACGAGGCGATCTGCAGCGCATAAATCCCCAGCAACGCCGTCAGCGGCGCCAGCAGGGTGGTACCCAACACGATAATGCCCACCGCGCCCAGCCCCGCCCCGGCCGACACGCCCACCAGCCCCGGATCGGCCAGCGGATTGCGGAACAGGCCCTGCATCAGAAGGCCCGACACCGCCAAAGCCGCCCCGATCAGCACGCCCAGGATCATACGCGGCAGGCGGATATTGTAGATCACCGCATAGTCGCGCACCGCCTGCACGTCGCTTTCGGGCACCAGCCCAAACCAGCCCCCGATAATGGTAGAGGCTGAGGCGCCGGACGCCCCGGTGGTCATCGAAATGGCCATGGTCACCACCAGCAGCAGCACCAAAGCGATTACCACCACGCGGCCAAGCCCGCTGCGGTCTCCCTCGGCACGCTCGGCAATGGCACCATGGATGGACATGACCTGGCTCATTCCCGCCTACTCGCCGTACAGCGCGTCGACGAGGTCGGAAACCGCTTCGGCCGTGCGCGGACCGAAGCCCAGCAGATAGGCGCCGTCCAGCCGGATAATGGCGTGATTGCGCCCCGCCTCGGTCAGCGCGATCGCCGGATTGCCGATCAGATCGGCATTGCTGGCGCTATGGTCCCCACCGCGATCCATCATCAGGATCACATCGGGCGCGGCCTCGATAATGGCTTCCTCGGTCAGCGCCTTGTAGCCGGAATATTCGTCGATCGCATTGACCGCGCCGGCCAGTGCGATAATGCCATCGGCCGCCGTGCCGGTGCCCGAAGCCTGGATCTTGCCGCCCTCGGCCGACAGCACGAACAGCACCCGCTTGCGGGTGGTGATATCAGCGGTGCGCTGCTCGACGGCCTTGAGCGCCGTATCGAGTTCGCTGGCCAGGGCCTCGGCCTTGTCCGGCACACCCAGCGCCTGCCCCACCGCCCGCACCTTGGTGAGGATACCGTCATGGCTGAAGCTTTCCGGCACGGTCTGGTATTCCACCCCGGCATGGGACAGCACCTCAAGCGCCTCGGGCGGACCGCTGCCCTCGATCACCAGCAACGCGCTGGGGCTGACCGAGAGCACGCCTTCGGGCGCCAATTGGCGCATATAGCCTACGTCGGGCAGCGCCGCCGCCGCTTCCGGATAGGTCGCCGTCTGGTCGCGGGCGATCAGCTTGCCCTCCTCGCCCAGCGCATAGATGATTTCCGTCAGCGAACCGCCGATCGACACCAGCCGCGAACTATCGGCGAATGGATGCAGCTCCTGCGCAGCGGCCGGCAGCGAGGCCAGCGCGACAATCGCGCCGGCAGCCAGGAAACGCTTGAAAGACAAAGTCATGACTGATCTCACGCAGCGTGGGTTTGGGCAAACAGCGGCAGCGATTCGACAATCGTCCGCCAGGCGGCCCGCTCGTCAAAACCTTCCTGACGCTTGCCGAAGAACTGGATGATCAGCTCGCGCTGCGCGTCATAGACTTCCACCGACGTCACATGGCCATCGGCAGTCGGCTTGCGCACCGCCCATACGGCGGCAACCTGGTCGAGGCGCAGATGCAGGTGGAACGTGTCGTCCATCACGTTGAGCCAGGGGCCCATGGTCTTGATGGTCTTGACCGGCCCGGCATGAATCTGGATGCAGCCGTGATTGCCGACAAAAGCCATCAGCGGCAATTCGCTCGCGGCGGATTCCTCAAACAGCTTGGCGACAGCCGCATGATCGAGCTGGAAGGCATAATCCTCGCCCACCATTTCGAGCGCATCGAGCCGGGGCAGATTGAGTGCCTTGATCATGCCGAAGAACTGGTGCGTGTCCGTCATCGCCGCCCAGCGCTCGCGCAGTTCGGCGATGCCGGCGGCTTCGCCCAGGGGCTCCGGCGCCTCGGCTTCGCTCACTGTGATCCCTTCGGACTGGTCCGCATGACGCAGATTGGCGATCAGCAGGTCCCAGGCTTCGAAATTGGTCGAGGGTCGCGCATGCACCTTGTGGACGGCCACGCCCTGCTGGTCGAAAAACTGCAGCGAACGGCGCACCGCGCCCTCCTCGCCCGCCTTTTCGACCGCAAAGCCAAAGGCCCAGCGCGAGGGGAAAATGCGCAGGTCAATCTGCTCGCCCAGCACCATCGAAGCGCGCGGACCGATCACCACCTTTTCGTAAGGCCCGATCTTTTCATGCACCGCGCTTTCATTGCGGGTCAGCGCCATCACCTCCCCGCAGGCTCGCAACCCGTTGAGCAGCAGATCGAGATCGACCTGCAGCCGCACGGCACTGCGGCCGACTTCGGCGGCAACCAGCTCGCCCTCGGAAATACCGTGGATACGGGCGAAATCACGCTCCCGCATTTCGGGGTGGCGCGCCCGCAATTCGCGGATCTGGGCAGGAGTCTTGGCAGTTTTCTCGGTCATGGCTTGGCCTATTTGGTCAGAATGAGCTTGTCCTGGCGGGTGATGCGCAACCGGTATGGCACCCCGTTATGCAGCAGCACGATTTCGTCCCCGCCGCCGAACAGTTCAGCGGTCGTGACGGTTCTGGTGCCTTGCGGCACCGCATTGGCTGGCTCGCCCGGCGGTGATTGGTCGCTTCGTTGCATCACTAATGTCTCGTCGGATCAGTGGCTTGGCTGTGCCTGACAGCGGCGGCCGATCTGTCCATAGTTTCTTGACTCTACTAGTCATGTTAATTACAGGACGCAATAGGTGATTTTAAGAGTCAGCTTAAAGACCGGGTCACGAACAGCCAGCCAGCCGCCAGCCAAAACCGACAAACCAAACAGACTACTGGAGTTAACAATGGGGCTGGTCAGGTCGCATGCAGCCGCACTGATGTGCGGCGCGGCGTTGAGTGTGGTTGGAATGGGGGCGGCGTTCGCCCAATCCACCACCACGAATGCAAGCAATATCACGATGCTGGAGCGTCTGGTGATCGGGGCGGGGGCGCCCAAGATCGCCATCGACACCCCGCAGGCCGTGACGGTGGTCAATCAGGCCGATATCGACCAGCTTCAGGCTTCGACAACGGGGGACATCTTCAAAAGCGTTCCCGGCGTCACCATTGTGGGCAGCAGCCGCCAGTTCGGCGAAGCCTTCAATATCCGCGGCATCGGCACCACCGAGAATTCCTCGGATGGCTCGCGCGTCGTCATCACCGTGGACGGTGCGCCCAAGTTCAACGAACAATACCGCATGGGCTCGTTCTTCTCCGATCCCGAATTGTATCGGCAGGTCGAAGTTCTGCGCGGGCCGGCATCCTCGACGCTATACGGCGCCGGCGCGCTTGGTGGCGTCATCAACTTCACCACCAAGGACGCATCGGATTTCATCCAGGATGGTCATACCGGCGCGCTGCGTCTCAAGACCGGCTTCGACAGCAATGGCCTGGGCACGCTGACCTCGGCGGTCCTGGCCCAGCAGGTCAATGAAACCTTCGAAATCCTGGCCGCCGGCAATTGGCGCCGCCGCGACGAGATCGACCTCGCCAAAGGCACAGAACTGCCCGGCTCGGCCTTCGACACGCTGTCGGGCCTGGTTAAGGGCACGGCCCATTTCGGCGACAATGACGAACAGACGCTGAGCCTGTCTTATCAGCGCTGGTACAGCGACGCCAAGGACCAGGCCTATGCCCAGACCGGCACCCAGGCCGCCTTTGGCGTGACCGACCGAACCGTCGTCGACCAGACAGCCGTGCTGCGCTGGGAAAACCCGGCCACGGACAATCCCTGGATCGATCTCAAGGTCAATATCAGCTATTCCGACACCACGAACGACCAGACCAACCACCGCTACGCGCTTGGCGCGCCGCCCACTGTGGTGGGTCCGGTCAGCCGCGCTTTCCCGCAGAACGTCACCGCCGACAGCATTCTGCTCGATACCCGCTATGGCTACAAAACCTGGCAGCTCTCGGCCGACAATACGATCGAATGGATCGGTGACGATTTCGAGAATTACTTCACCTTCGGCATGCAGGCCTCGACGCAGGATCGCAGCGTTGTCCGCCCGGGCACCGCTATTGCCCTACCGGCACACCCCCAGGGCACCGAGAACAAGCTGGGCATCTTCGCCCAAAACGAGTTCATCTGGGATCAGCAGCTGACCATCATGGCCGGCGCCCGCGGCGATTTCCATTGGGTGGACTCGGCAACCGGCGCCCGCGACATCGATGGCTCGGCCTTCTCCCCCAAGATTGCTGCACTCTACGATTTCAACGACAATTTCGGTGTGTTCGCCTCCCTGGCCCATACCGAACGTCTGCCGACCATCGATGAACTCTATTCGATCGCCGCGCGGACGGGGACCACCGCCGCCAAATTTGCCAGCCTCGACCTGCGCAAGGAATCCGCCAATACCGTGGAAGCCGGCTTCACCGTCTCCGGCAACGATCTGTTGCAGGCCGGTGATACTGCCAGCGTCAAGACCACTGGCTTCTACAGCGACCTGACCGACCTGATCGTCTCCACCACTGCGCCCGCTTTGCCGGCCGCTCCGGTGCCGTATTACACCAATGTCGGCGAGGCCCGCATTTACGGCCTCGAAGTCGAGGGTGCCTATAACTCGGACTGGTTCTTCGCCAATCTGGCCTATTCGCTGACCATTGGTGACAATCTGGTGACTAATTCGCCGCTGACCACCGTGCCACAAAGCAAGCTGGTGGCAACACTGGGCGCCCGCTACGCCGAGTGGAACCTTGAATACGGTGCCCGCGTCACCCTGGCGCAGGAAGGCCGTTACATCTCGCCGGAAATTTCCCGCGGCCAAGTCGTGGCCGACGGTCCCGCGGAGGCCTATGCGACGCTCGACCTCTTCGCCTCTTGGAAACCCGAATATGGCGCCCTTGCCGGAACCCAGGTTCAACTCGGCATCGACAACGTCTTCGACGCCGACTTCCGTGAAAATCTCTCGACCGATCGATCGGTCGGCCGCACCTTCAAGGTGACGCTGGCCAAGCAGTTCGACTGGTAATCAAGACGGGGGCCCCGGATGAAATTCCGGGGTCTTTTTGGTTTGTGATCACTGCACGGCCTCAGTCCCCCACAATGTCATTCCCGCGAAAGCGGGAACCTCTGTTTTACAATGCCAAGTCTGGCAAACGGAGGTTCCCGCTTTCGCGGGAATGACACCGGGGAGGAGGGAGGTGGCACCGTCCCTCAGTTCAAAAACACCGTAACCTTATCCCCCCGCCCTTCGGCATCCACCACCGAGAGCGTCACATAGCCCGCTCCATCGGGCTGCCAAGCATTCTGGCGGGCGAAAGCCGACCGACCAAACGGCGCGCCATTGGCGAAGAACGTAAAGGGCGGCACCCCGTCGCGCACCTTGACCATCAGCGAGCCGGCACTGCCCGACGCCAACCCTAGATCGACATCGACGCCATCGGCCGGAAAGGCGATTTTGGGCGCCGCGTCGCGCGCCACCACATCCTCATTGGGGTGGCGGAACCGGCGCAGCGGCGCGGGCAATTGGGTATTGGAGGCAAACAGCACGCCCGGCGGCGCCTTGCGCAGCGGCGCTGCGCGACTTCCCAGCCGGTCGAAACTCTCGAACAGGATGGGTGCTGCGCCGATAATGCCCGACAGCCCCGGCACCGGCGCACCATCCGGCCGCCCAACCCACACGCCGATCACCGTCTTGCCATCGAACCCGATGGCCCAGGCATCGCGATAGCCGTAGGAGGTACCGGTCTTGTAGGCGATACGGCCCGGCGAACCATTCAGCGGCGGCGGCACATCGGCCAGAATATCGGCGACATACCAGGCCGCCACCGGATCAAGCACCGGCGCCGGCTTTTCAAACGCCAGTGTCGTATCCGGCTTGACCCCATCGCGTAGCCGTACCGGCGAGCCGCCCCGCGCAATGGCCCCATAAATAGATACCAGATCGCGCAGCGAAATGCCCACGCCACCAAGCCCCACGGCAAGGCTCGGCGCCGTATTCACCGGCAGGCGCGGATCGGCATAGGCCCGCTTCATGCGCGAAATCAGCCGCGACGGCCCCACCGCGTCGAGCACCACCACGGCCGGGATATTGAGCGATTCGATCAGTGCCTGCCGCACCGTCACCGTGCCCCGGCTGAAGCCGTCGAAATTGACCGGCACATAGCCGCCAAACGCGGTCGGCCGGTCTTCAATCAGGCTTTCGGGATGGGCGAGGCCCAATTCGAAGGCGAGGCCATAAATCAGCGGCTTGAGTGTCGAGCCGGGCGAGCGGATCGCGCTGGTCATGTCGACATAACCAGCGCTCTCGGCATTGAACAGACCCGCCGAACCAACCGAGGCAAGGATCTCCCCGGTCTGGATATCGGCCGCAACAATAGCGACGGACACTTTGGGATCGATCTGGCGGGCACGGGCAGCACCCAGCCGCTCCAGCGCATCCTGCAATCTTTTGTCCACCGTCAGGCCGATCTGGCGCATGCCCGGCTGCGCCCGCAAGGCCTGCTCGGCCATATGGCTGGCCAGCATGGGGAATTGCTTGCGTGCGGTGGGGATCGGCTCCTGCTTGGCCGCTTCCGCCTCCTCGGCGGCAATGGCGCCTGCCGTGACCAGCCGGTCGAGCACCATGTCGCGGCTGCGCCGGGCGGCGGCGGGGTCGCGGTCGGGCCGGCGCGCTTCGGGCGATTGCGGCAGGGCGACCAGCAGGGCCGCTTCGGCCGTAGTCAGCCGCGTCGGCTCCTTGCCGAAATAGGCAAGGCTCGCCGCACGGATACCCTCGATATTGCCGCCATAGGGCGCCAGCGTCAGGTAGAGATTGAGGATCTGGTCCTTGCTCAATTGCCGTTCGAGGCTATCGGCATGCACCATCTGGCGCAGCTTGCCCCAGAGATTTCGTGTGGGCGCGCCCTCGAGCAGGCGGGCCACCTGCATGGTCAGAGTCGAGCCGCCCGAGACGATATTGCCCCCTGCCCCCACATATTGTCCCGCCGCGCGCAGCATGGAGCCCCATTCGACGCCATGGTGACCGGCAAAGCCGCGATCCTCATAGGCCACCAGCATATCCAGAAACCGCCGATCGACCTGCGCCGTGGTGACGGGCAGCCGCCAGCGTCCATCCTTGGTGGTGAACGGCCGCAGCAATTGCCCGTCCCAATCCACCACCGCGACCGATACCGGCATGGTCGCCAGATCAGGCAAAACCGGCAGCGTCGCGGCAATCTCCCCGATCACCGAGCGAACATAGATCGTGCCGCCCGCCAGCACCCCGCCGGCGACGAGGCAGGCGACAAGCGCCACCCGCCGCCAGCGCGGAGCTTTGCGTGCAGCACTGGCGCCCGTCTCGGTCATTGTCCCGCTTGGGTGACCTCGATGCGACCCGCAGCGGTATTGCCGCGGAATTCAGGCCGGTACATATCCTCGACCGTCGCGCCCGGCAGGGTGAAACTGCCCGGGGACACGGCGCGGACCATATAGGCCGTCCGGAACGTGGCGGTATCCGAATAATAGCGGAAGGCCGCGACGAACTGGTCGGTGCGCGATTCCACATGCGTCGGTGCATCCACCGTGAGCCAGGCGAAATCGGACACGCCCTCGCCCGCCGACAGGTCCGGGTTTTCGATTTCAAAACCGGCCGGCAGCGGATCGGCAATGACATATTGCCCCGAGCCCAGATGCTGCGGCTTGACCGTCAGCAACACCACCAGCCGCTCATTCTGGGCGATTGGCGCGGCCTGTGGATCAACGCTGGTGCCATCCGGCAGGAAATATTCCCGCGTGATGATAAAGCCATTGCTCGAAACCGGCGGCGGCGTCAGCGGAATGGCCGTCACCGTCACCTTGGCTTCCGTATCGGTCGCACCATTATTGGTGATCTCGACAGCAGCAGCTTCCAGCGCTTCCTGGTCAAAGCGGCGATAGACCGGACCGGTCAGCGCCTCCCCGTTCACCGATATCGAGCCATCGGCACTGTCGCGGCCCACTGCAGCCGCAGCCAACAGCGTCCAGCTGTCTTCCTGGGTCGAGGTATAGCGTGCCCGATCCCGCAGCTTGGCCAATTGGCTGGTCAATGCACCAATGTCCACACCGGCCGGCTTGAACTCGGCGACCAGTGTCAGCACACCCGCCGTATCACGCAAGAGGCTCCCATAATCGGAGCGATAGCGATTGGGCTGCTCGGCCTTGCGCAGATCCTCGACGGCAGCGAGGAAGGCGGTTTCCGAGCGGGTGCTATCGCCATAAAGCGCCAAAGCGGCGCCGAGCTGGGCCTTGGCCAGCGGCGAAGCGAAGGCATCGAGCCGGGCTTCGAGGTAATAGCGCAGATCGCCAATGGCGGCACGGCCGGCGCGGGCCAGATCGTGCAGCGCATAGGCAATGGCTTCCCCGCCATTGTCGAAATCGGTGGCGTAGGACACCTGGTTGGAGAGGTTATCCAGCGCCATGGTCATGGCATCCTCGGGCACGGCATAGCCTTCCGCCTTGGCCCGGATCAGGAAGTCGGTGACATAGGCATCCAGCCACAGATCCCCGCCATCGAACGGACCCCACAGGCCAAAACCGCCGGTGGAGGTCTGCTTGGCAAGGGTAGAGGCAATCGCCTTGGTCACTGTCTCATTGAGCTTATCGTCTGTGCCCACCCCGATCATGCTGGCCACTTCATTCAGATACAGCAGCGGCAGAGCACGGCTCGAAGTCTGCTCGGCGCACCCATAGGGGTAGCGATCAAGCGAGAGCAGCAGGCTGGGCACATCGAGACGCGCTAAGGGGCCAATGGCGAGCGTGAGCGCACCAGTATTGGCCATATAGCTATCGAAATAGCTGTCCTCGACGCTGACGGTTTTCCCCGCCGGCAGCGGGACCAGCCGGCTGGTGGTCACCGGCCCACTGGTGGCGCGGACGCCCAGCGTCAACTCCTTCTTCTGGATCGAGCCATCGGGTGCAGTAATGGTCAACACCACCGGCCAATCGCCAATCCCCGTTCCGGTGAGGCTCAGGTCGAGCGAAGTCCGCGCGCCCTGGGCCAGTTCGACATCACTATTTTCCGCATCGGTCGAAATGCCCTGTCCGGTGCTCAGCGCAATGCCATAGTTGCCGGCGGCACCGCTGACATTGTTGACCTCGACCAAGAGGCGCGATTCATCGCCCACGCGCAGGAAGCGCGGCGGGCTCAGCGTCACCACGACCGGATCGCGCACGATCACATCGGCCGAGGCATGGCCGACGGCGGTGTCGGTCCAGGCCATAGCCATCAGCCGCACCGTGCCGGAAAAGTCCGGCATCTCGAAGGTGACAGTCGCATTACCCTCAGCATCGACCTTGACGATGCCCGAATGCAAAGCCACCAGCACCGAAGTCGGCGGCGGTGTGCCCAGCCGCGAGGCCCCGCCGTCGCCGCCCGAACGCATCGCGCCGGGCAGGCCCTGGGTCGGGTCGATCAGCAGGCCATAGAGATCGCGGATTTCCATGCCCAGCTGCCGCTGGCCGAAATACCAGTCGTCAGGCGCCGGCACCTTGAAATTGGTGAGGTTGAGAATGCCCAGATCCACCGCGGCAACGGCCACATAGGCCTGCTGCCCGGCCGCCACATTGCCCAGCTTGACGGTGGCGGTGAAGCTCTGGCGCGGCAGCGTTTCCTTGGGCGCGTCGATGCTGGTGGCGAGCTTGAGATCGCCCGGCTCGACATCGGCAAAGGCCAGCCCCAATGCCCGCGATGGCATGCGCTTTTCATTGGCGTCGGACGGACGATACAGCACCGCCGTCACATAGGCGCCCGGCCCCCATTGCTCGGTGACCTGCAGCGGCACAGTCATGCCGCCTTCGGGCACTTCGACAGCAACCATATCGATGATGCGGTTATCCACCACCATCACCAAAGCCGTGCCGGCAAATTGCGGATCGAGCTTGAGATTGGCGGTGTCGCCAACGCGATAGGCCGGCTTGTCCAGCGCCACCTGCAGCGTATCCGGCGTGTCGCTGCCGGCATCGGCATAATAATAGCCGGCATAGAATTCGTAAGTCGACGAGGTCGGGTTGGGCCCGGCGCTTTCGATTTCGAGCTGGTAACGGCCCCAATTCACATTGGCGCCGATCCGGACGGGTCCGCCGTCGACGGTGTCAACAGTCCCATTGGCGGCTTCGCGCGTCGTGGTTATGGCTTCCCACTTCCAGTTGCTGCCATCACGATACCATTGGTAATTGGTTTCGATGCGCGACAGCGTCCAGTTCAGGCCCGTCTTGGCAATGGCCTCGCCCTGCGGCGAAACCGCCACGATATCGAACTCCGCCTTGCTGCCTTCGCCCAGGCCCGTCGCGTCGGTAAAGGCCGGCTTGATGCCGATCCGATCGACATCGGCCAGCACCGGACGGGTCAGCGAGCGCTCGACCGTGCGGCCACTGGTATCGACCAGCCGCAGGATGATCTGGGCTTCGAGCGGCCGTGTCGTCGATTGCGGCTCGGGCAGCACGACAGCGGCGACCGCCTTGCCGGCTTCATCGGTGGTGCCAACCACGCCCAGCGGCTCGCGATTGGTCTCGATCGTGTCGTCTTCGCGGCCAAAGGTATAGCCGGGGAATTGCTCCAGCGTGGTGCGCGGACGCAGCACCGCATCGGCTTCGACAGCAAGGCCGGGCGCCGTGGCGCCATAGAGATATTTCGCTGATACATCGATGTCAGTCTCGACGCCCGTTTCAACCGGCGCGTCGGGCGCCGTGATATCAAAGGCCAGCCGCTCGGGTTCGAAATCCTCGACAAGGAAGGCCACGCTGGTCAGCGCCGCCGCCTTGGGATCGGCATAAAGCCGGACGGTCCAGGAGCCACGCATCGCGTCGCCCACCATGGGCAGAGCGGTAAAATAGGACCCCGCCCCGCCATCGCGGAGCACATCGCGGCTGGCGACGACGCCATCCGGCCGCTCGACTTCCATGGTCAGCGGCATGTCCTTGACCGCCTGCGCCCGCGCGTCGCGCAACAAAGCCGTCAGATAAACCGTCTCACCCGGCCGATAGACACCGCGTTCCGTGGTGGCAAACAGATCCAGCGGACCCGGCGAGGGCCGGCCTTCAACACCCCGGTCAGTCAGATCGAAAGCGGGCTTGGACAGATCGAGGAAAGCGTAATCGCCACCCTTGGTTTCAGCGACCAGCAATTGCGGCGCCTTGCCGCCCGTGCCACGCGCCAGGCCCGGCGCAAACACTGCCCGGCCATCGGCATCCGTAACGCCTTCGCCCAAAATCTCATTGTTGACCGCAACCAGCCGCACATCGACGCCCGCCATCGGCTTGGCATCGCCCAGCCCGCGCACAAAGGCATGCACGCCATCGTCACCCGCAATCGTGGTCAGCCCCAGATTGGACACGATGAACCATTGCGTCGCCAAACCATCCCAATAATCGGCTTCGCTATCGGCCACCTTGGCGGTCACCACATAGGCGCCCGGCGGAATATCCTTGAGCACGTCGGCGACCGGAATGGCCGTGGTGGTCAGCGCATTGGCTGCCCCCTTGGCCAGATCAACCTTCCCATCCCAGATCTTTTCGCCGTATTGATCGGCGACATTTTCGGCCGAATAGCCGGTCAGCGAGCCCTGGAAAATCCCGTCGCGCACGGCGGCGGCGATGGACCGGTCCCCGATCCGATAGATCATCACGTCAGCGGTTTCGGCATTGACCGAAGTGATCGGCAGTCCGCCGCCCAAGCCGGCCGGCATGACATAGGCATTATTAGCAAAGGCCACGAAAGGCGAACGGTCGGGCACATAGACGTCGAGCTTGACGTCCTTGCGCAGCGTTTCGCCATCGGCCGACGGCAGGCCCGCGCGCAGCTGAATGGCATAGCGGGCGCCATGCTGCACCCCATCGATACAAATCTGGCTCTGCTCGGTTTCAATGGCCGCCTGCGGCGCATTGGGCACCACGATATAACCGGACAGGTCCGTGCTGCCCGAGGGCAGCGGATCGGAAAACACCACGCAGATGCGCGGCGAGGCGGATTCTGCATCCACTTCATGGCTGGTCACGCGGAAGCCATGCTGGGCAATCACATCATCCAGCTCCGCCTGCAATTGCTTGCTCGGTGCCAGCGCCAGGCTCGCGCGATAGGTGGCAATCACCTCGCGCCACATTTCGCGATAGGCCATGCCTTCGGCCAGCGACTTGAGTGCCACGGCACGATCATCGCGATCGGTCGAGCGCAGGAAGGCATTCATCGCCGCCGACGTGCCCGTCGAGGCCAGATCATAGCTATTGTCGCCCTCGGATTGCCCGGCCACGGCCTTGGCCCGGGCGAGCGCCACATCGGCCAGCGCCTGCCAGACGGCACGGTCATTGGTATTGATCGCCAAAGCCTGCCGGAACGCCACGATGGCGCCAGCCGGATTTTCTTCGGCCACCGCCTGCTCGGCAGCCGCGACCAGATCGGCATAGCTGGTCTTGGGCGGCGGCGCATCGGTGCTGGGCAGCCCCGAGGCAAAGCTCTTGGCCTGCGAGATCAAATCCTGCGGCGGAAACGGCAATTCAGCCTGGCGCGCGGCCTCGGTGGCAGCGGGCGTCGGCGCCCGGCTGACGCGGCCCGACGTGGCCCCGGCAAATTCGGCGATTTCATTGGTGTCGCCCTTGAGGAAACACCAATTGGACTGCGCATTGAAGGTGAAGGCGCGGCAGATATTGTCATCCACACAGGCGCTGCGGCAGGCATCGAGATCGGTGTCCCGGAGGATCGAATAATCGAACCCCGGCAGGTCGGTGTTTTCCAGCACCGTCACCTTGACGTCCGCCGCCTGCGCGCTCACGAGGCTGAGCCCCATCAGCACAGCCGCGCCCAACCAGCGCAACGCCCCCAGCTTGCCCATACCCCAGCCCTCTCCCAACGCATACTCGCGGCGCCACCTTAAGGGGCGCCGCCATGCCGGTAAAGCTGATCACGCTGGGGGAACGCAGAAAGCGTTACCGTAACAATGCGATAGGCTCCGACCGGCTCAGGCCGAGGAGGAAATCTCGCAATTGCGGCTCATATACGGCATCGGCGGCCACCGCGATGTCGAACCATGCTCGCTCGCGTTGCCCGGCCTCCGGCCAGTCATCGAGCAGCTTCTTGACCTTGAGGCTGAACACCGTCACCCGGCAGGGCAGAGCCTCGCCGGTCTTGAGGATTTTGTTATAGGCGAAGGCACCGATCGGCTTGTTGCGCATCTTGCCCTGCACACCGGCTTCCTCGAACGCCTCGATCTCCGCCGATTCCATGGCCGATTTGCCCCGCACCAGCCAGCCCTTGGGCAACAGCCAGTGCCGGCTGGTGCGCGAGGTGACCAAGAGGATTTCAAGCGTGCCACGGCGGCCGATCCGCCAGGGCACCGTGGCAAACTGCGCCGCAAAATCCAGCGGCGTCTCGCCAGCCACGATCTGATCCACTTTGGCCCTTTCCAGTACCGGCGTCTTGGCTCCCATCACTTCTGCTCCAAAGCCGGTGCCGCGCTCGCCTGATGTACCAGCCGGCTTTCGCTCAATTCGCCCATTTGTTCGAGGATCGGCACGGCCACCGAAGCCAGATGCGCATTGATGCGCTTGAGATCGCGCAGGATATCGAGATGCAGCGTACTGGTTTCCAGCGTCTCGCTGCGCAACGCCCGCACCCGCTTGAGGTGCCGCTCGCTCGACGCCGCTTCGAGCCGCCGGATTTCGACCTTGCCCGCCATCAGCGCCCGCGCCAATTCAGGGTCGCGGCCAAAAAACACCGATTGCGACAGCCGCAGGTTTTCGATGGTCTTGGCATACATTTCCTGGATTTCGGCCAGTCCCTCAGGCGAGAATTTAAGCTTGCGCTGGGTCTTCTTGGTCGCCTGCTCGCACAGGCCCCGATCGATAATGTCCCCGATATGTTCAAGATTTATTGCGTAGGACACGATCTCGGCCGCCCGCCGGTCATCGTCGGGGTCAAGCTCGCCCCGGCCCAGCTTGGCGAGGTACAGCTTGATCGCTTCCTGCAGCGCATCGACATCGTCATCGAAGCCGCCCAGCTTGTCGCGCAGCGCCGGATCGTTCTGCATCAGCCCATTGAGACTGATTTCCAGCATCTTGCCGACCAGATCCCCCACCCGCAACGTTTCGCGCGCCGCCACGGCCAGCGCGATAGCCGGCGTATCGAGCGCCCCGTCATCAAGATAAGTCGGCCCCTGCTTGCCCGCCGCCCGCGCCGGCACCAGCTTGGTGGCAAGCGCAGCAATCGGATCGAGCAGCGGCAAAAACACCACCAGCAGCACCAGGCTGAACCCGATATGGGTGGCAATGGTCAGCATATGCGCATTGGGTAGCAGCGGCAGCGCAAACGCCGCCACCGGCCCGGCAAACGCCGTCAGCACCAGCGCCCCAAGACCGCGCACCACGAGGTTACTCAGCGTCAGCCGCCGCGCTTCGACACCCTCACGCGATACCGCCAACCAGGGCGGAATGGCCCCGCCCAGATTGGCCCCTGCCACCAGGATCACCGCCAAAGTCGGCGTCACCAGCCCGGACTGCGCCAACAGAGCCACGAACAGCACCACGGCAAGGCTCGACGACGCCACGAAGGCCAGCCCCGTCGCCAGCAGCAGCGCAATCACCGGCGCATCGCCCAGTCCAGACAATACGGCGATGACCATCTCGGATTCGCGCAGCGGCTCGGTCACCTGCCCCAGCAATTGCAGCGCCAGCAGCATCAGCCCCAGCCCCAACGCTGCTCGGCCCACGCCCTTGCCTCGCGCATATTGGCTAACCGAATAGGTCACGACCCCGATCAGGATCATGGCCGAGCCAATCCAGTGCACATCCATGGACAGAATAACTGCGGCAATCGCCGTGCCGACATTGGCGCCCAGCATCACCGCCTGCGCCATGCGCTGCTCGATAATGCCGCGGCTGGCAAAAGACGCCGTGATCACCGCCGTCGCCGTGCTCGATTGCAGGGCCAGCGTCGCCAGCAGCCCCGACAATGCCGCCTTGAAGCGATTGCCCGTGCCCTTGCCGATCCACTGGCGCAACGAGCCGCCAAAGGCATTCATGATGCCGGTCTTGATCAGGCGCAGCCCCCAGATCAGCAGGGCGCCGGCTCCGAGCAGATCGATCAGATGGATTGTTGACGACATTGAAACCTGTTGATCACCAAGGCTTGCACACGGTTGCAACAGACTACGCCCTTTCGATGACGCGTCAACGCCGATCTTGCCATTGGCCTCGTTGGACAAGTTTTGCCGGGCACGCTAGTAAGCTGCCCATGCACGGGCGTGCACGTTGCGGGAGGGCAAATGGACATCAAGGCGAAAGGTTTCGTCAGTGCCGAAACGGTGGCGCGCCTGGCGGGCGTCTCACGCTCGGCCGTGTCGCGCACCTTCACCGATGGCGCCAGCGTGTCCGAAGCCACCCGCAAGAAGGTGCTCGAGGCCGCCGATGCGCTTGGCTACCACGTCAACCATCTCGCCCGCGGCCTCTCGCATGACCGCAGCAACATTATCGGCATCATCGTCTCCGAAATCCCCACGCCCTATCAGGCGCGCATGCTCGACGAAATGACCCGCCAATTGCAGGTCATCGGTAAGGTCGGCATGGTGATCAACACTACCGGCGACCAGGAAAGCGTCGCCAATGCCCTGCGCCAGACCCTCAATTTCCGCGCCGATGGCGTCATCGTGCTGTCCGGCACCCCCGACGCCTCGCTGATCGCCAGCTGCGTCGCCAATGGCCAGCGCGTCATCCTGATCAATCGCAGCGACCACATTGAAGGCCCGGCCAATTTGGCGGTCGAAAATGCCGAAACCGCGCGCGAAGCCTATCACCTGCTGCGCCGCGCCGGCTGCCAGCGGCTCGCCGTGGTTTCCTCCACCGCCGGCACGCCAAGCCTCACCGCCCGCGACAGCGCCTTCGTCGCGGCCGCTCAAGAGGATGGTTTGAGCGTCCCCATCATCCGCGCCGGCCCCACCGGCTATGCCGCCGGCGCCGAAGCCGCCCGCCAGCTCTATGGCCGCAGCGGCGGCCCCGATGGCGTGTTCGGCGTCACCGATCTGCTGGCGCTCGGCTTCATGGATGCCGCCCGCCACGCCTTTGGCCTGCGCGTGCCCCAGGATGTCAGCATTGTCGGCTTCGATGACATCGAACAGGCCGGCTGGGAATCCTACGCCCTCACCACCTTCCGCCAGCCGGTGGAAGAAATGGTCGAGCACATCATGCAATTGCTCACCCAGGCCAGCCCGGACGAATGGGCGCACACCGTGCCCCCCATCAAGCCAATCCCCATCTGGCGCAAATCGGTGCTACCGCGGCCTAGCGCGAGTTAGCGCAGCGCCCTGCCCTCGGCGTCAAACAGATGCACCCCATCGGCCGGCAGGCCGATATGCACCTGCTCATGCAATTGCAGATCCGGCGCGCCATCCAGTTTGACCGTCATCAGCTCGCCCGAGGCCAGTTCCACATAGGCCAGGGCATATTCGCCAAACTGCTCGATCACTGACAGCGTGCCGCTGAAATGTGCTGCTTCGGGGCTCGCCAGTTCCAGATGCTCGGGCCGTACGCCTAGCGTCACAGCCTTGGCCAATTGCGGATGCGACAGCGGCAGCGCCTTGCCATCGACCAGCCGCAGCTGATTGCCTTCCACCACCACGGGCAAGAAGTTCATGCGCTGGCTGGCAATGAACCCGGCCACAAACGTATTGACCGGATTGCGATAAAGCTCGAGCGGCGAACCCACCTGCTCGATCCGCCCGGCATTGAGCACCACGATCCGATCCGCCAGCGTCATGGCCTCGACTTGATCATGCGTCACATAAATCATGGTGGCATCAAGCGTGTCATGCAGCTTGGCGATCTCGACCCTGGTCTGCGCCCGCAGCGAGGCATCCAGATTACTCAGCGGCTCGTCGAACAGAAATACCTTCGGATTGCGCACGATGGCCCGGCCGATGGCGACACGCTGGCGCTGCCCGCCCGATAGCGCCTTGGGCATGCGTTCGAGATAATCCTCGATCTGCAAAATCCGCGCCGCCTCGCGCACCCGCTGATCCACCTCCGCCTTGGGCGTCTTGGCGAGCTTCAGCCCGAATGCCATGTTCTCGTAGACACTCATATGCGGGTAAAGCGCATAGGACTGGAACACCATGGAAATGCCGCGCTGGGGCGATGGCACATCATTGACCACCCTTCCCCCGATGGAAATCTCGCCGCCCGAAATCGGCTCAAGCCCGGCAATCATTCTGAGCAATGTGGATTTCCCGCAGCCCGAAGGGCCGACAAACACCACGAACTCACCCGATTTGATGTCGAGAT
The DNA here is from genome assembly GCF_044987315.1 of Devosia sp. ZW T5_3. Taxonomy (NCBI): domain Bacteria; kingdom Pseudomonadati; phylum Pseudomonadota; class Alphaproteobacteria; order Hyphomicrobiales; family Devosiaceae; genus Devosia; species Devosia sp. ZW T5_3. The sequence goes on along the minus strand of NZ_JBJDRE010000010.1, from coordinate 91,394 downwards.
CGACGCCATGCACCACTTCGAGCGAGCCATAGGACTTGCGGATGCCGCGCAGGGTAACATCAGCCATGATTTTCCTCCCTATTCGATAGCGGCCACCCCGGCACAAGGCCGGGATGGCCAAGTGGCCCTTAGGCCGTTTCGATCAGCAGCGTGGCGATCTCGAAGGGCCGCAGCGACAGCGTCACCGCGTTGTCGGTCAGCTCCAGCGCGTCGCCCGCGCCCTCTTCCATCAGATTGACCACCCGCACCGACTTGACCGGAATGCCGAACGTGATCGTCGCCTCGGCCCGAATATTGGCGTGCTCGAACACGCGCAGCACGATGGCGTCGGACTTTTCCGCCTTCTTGACCGTTTCCAGCGTCACATTGGACTGATCGACACTGGCAAACGAGAAGCTGCCCGCATCTTCGGCGGCATCAGCCACCGGCTGCAGCGAGCCGATCACCGCCACCGGATTGTTGAAGCGTTCGGCGGCACGATGCACATCGGCAAGATCGGCCACGCCGTCATGCACAAACAGCGCATAGCGCAGGCGATGCTCACCCAGATCGGCTTCCGGATGCGGGAAGGTCGAGCCACGCACCAGGGTCAGCCGCACCGATTGCTCCAGGCAATCATAGGCATATTTGCAGTCATTGAGCAGGGCGACACCAAAGTCGGATTCGCTCAGATCCACCCAGCGATGCATCGAGGCCTCAAACCGCGCCTTGTCCCAGCTGGTATTGCGATGGGTGGGGCGCCGCACATGGCCGAACTGGATTTCCGAGCGGATTTCGGACGTGTTGAGATCGAACGGGAACTGCGCCTTGAGCACTGTCTGGCGCTCCTGCCAGTCGATAAAGGTATCGAACTCCACCTGCCGCGCACCGGCAGCCAGCGAGACCACCTGCACCACGGTTGAGGCCTGATACTTGCGCTCGATGCGAATGGCAGCGCGATGCGGCCCGGTTTCCGTCACGGTGATCTTGGCCTTGGCATCGGCCAGCGGCCAGAACTGCTCCTCGAAATAACGGTCGATATCCCAGGCGTCCCATTCCATCGGCTTGTCTTCATAGGCAATGAGCCGATTGGCCTTCTCGCCCACCGCAATGGTTTCGCGATTACGCGTCTTGTCGAACACCGAAGTGATTTCGCCCGAGGCGTCGAACGTGACCTTGAGCAATTCATTCTCGAGGTGGCTCGTCGACACCGACAGCGGCGAGCTATTGGCCGTCGCCCCGGTGACGATCTGCGCCCCCGTCCAGCCCAGCGGCGCCAGATCGGAAACCGGCGCCACATAGGCCACCTCGCCACCAGCGCCGGTGACCTTCTGTAGGCTATGCTGATTGCCCCCAATGCTAAGCGAAGTCCCTTCGAGCCCCGCATCCGTGCCAACGCTGACCAGGCCCGAACGGGTCTGCCCGGTGAAGTTGAACAGCTTGAGCCCGCCGCCGCCCGCCTTGCTCAACGCGGCTGCCGCACTGTGCCAGGGACCATTGGCCGAACCCAGGGTCGAGAAAATCTTGCCATATTCATTGTCGCTATCGACATAGACCTCGGGGATCGACGTGCCCGGCAGGATGTCGTGGAATTGGTTGATCAGCACCAGTTCCCAGAACTCGGCCAGAATCTCCTTGGGATAGGGCGCGCCGCTGGTCGCCAGCGCCAGTGCACCGAGCAATTCGAGTTCACGCAGCAGGCGCTCAGCCCGCCGGTTATTGGCCTTGTTCTTGGCCACCGAAGTCAGCGTGCCGCGGTGATATTGCAGGTAGAGCTCGCCATTCCAGGTCGGGAACCTGTTGCCGGGCGCGTCCATCTTGGCGCCGAGGCGATCAAGGAACGGCACGATGCCTTCGAGCTTGACGCGTGGGGCGCCGGGAATGCCGCGTTCCAGCCGAATGCCGCGCTCGATCATGCCGCGGGTCGGCCCGCCACCGCCATCGCCATAGCCATAGGACATGACCACTTCATCATGGACCGCCTTGGGCTCATAGCGCTTCCAGGCGCCCATGGTCTCGCTGACCGACAGGTCACCATTATAGGTGGTGTAAACCGCCTCGCTCTCATAGCGCTGCGCCGTGATCAGCTGGGCCTTGGTGACGGTGCCATCAATGCCCTTCCAGTGGAAACTGTCATAGGGATGGCGGTCGGTATCGTTCCAGCTCAGCTTGGAGGTGACGAAATATTTGAGCCCCGACTTGTCCATGATCTGCGGCAGATTGGCCGAATAGCCGAACGTATCGGGCAGCCAGACCGTCTTGGGATCAACGCCAAACTCAGCAAGATGGAACTGCCGCCCGCGCATGATCTGGCGCACCAGGCTCTCGCCCGAGACGATATTGACGTCCGGCTCGACCCACATCGCGCCTTCGATCTCGAACTGGCCGGTTTTGACCCGCTGTTGCAGGCGATCCCACAGCTCGGGATAGTCCTTTTTGAGGAAGTCGAACAGCACCGACTGGTTATACATGAAGACGAATTCGGGATATTCCTCCATCAGGTTGAGCACCGTGGCGAAGGAACGACCCGTCTTGTCGCGGGTATGCATCACGCGCCAGAGCCAACCCACGTCGAGATGGGTGGAACCGACAGCAGTGATCTGCGGCTGGGTCTCGGTATCGACCAATGCATAGATTTCAGCCGCAATCTTTTCGGCATCGCCCAGCGAGGCCTCGAACTCGGCCGTGAAACCGCCCCGGCGATCCAGCGCACGCAATGAGCGATCAATGATGTTGAGGATCGCCTGGCGGCGCGGGTCATTCTGATAGAGACGCGTCGCCACATCCAGCGGGGTCTGCAGGTCCCAATAGAGCTTTTCGGCGCGCTCGCTGCGCGTATAGAAATCGACGGTGAAGCCGACCAGCGGCCGCTCGAAAAAGGTGAAGGCATTGACCAGCAGCACATGCTTTTGACCGGGCTTGGCATTGCGCTCGATAACCAATTCGGTGTGATTGCCATCCAGCGCCTGGGCGATCTTGCCATCGAGATAGGCCAGGCATTGCGGATCGGTCGAACCCGGCCGGTCCTGCCACTGGCTGGTGAATTTGAGCACAAAGGTCTTGCCGACCGCTGCTTCCGGCACCGTCACTTCGGCGGCAAACCAGGTGTGGCCCTGCTTCTTGGCCCAGACCGAATGCGAGCCGAATTTCTCCCAGCCGCGCCAATCCGCCTTGAGCGCGGCTTCGGTCGTCACATCGTCGCGCAGCACATGCCACTGGAAAGGCGCATCAAGAATCGGCGTCAAAATCTTCTTTTCGAGATCGGCGCAGAGCCTGAGGAGCTTGCCTTCCATCTTGAGATCATCGTCCAGCAAGCCAAGCTTGGACGAAAGGGGATTGGAATAGGTCATCCTTTAACTCCGACACCGGCGAACCCTGTGTTCATGTTCCGCCGCAATAGAAAATATACGCCGACCGCCGGCGCTGCGTAGATGATGGAATAGGCCGCCAGAAACCCGTATTGCACGGAGCCCTGCTGGCCAAAGGCCGCGTAAAGACCAACCGACATGGGAAAGCCGGCCTCGACACGCGAAAAGATCAGCGGCAACAGGAACTCGTTCCAGGCGCCCGTGAAGCTGAAGAACCACACCACTGCAATGCCAGCCCGTGACATGGGCAAGACAATCCGCGTCACGATCTGAAACAGCGAGGCCCCCTCCACATAGGCGGCCTCTTCCAGCTCGATCGGCACGGTATCGAAGAAATTCTTGAGCAGCAGCAGCGTGAATGGCAGGTTCAAAATCGTCAGCGCAATGATCACGCCAAACTGGTTGAGCAGCCCCCCGCGCTGCGCCGCAAAGTAGAGCGGCACCAGCACGCCCGCCGATGGCAGCATGCGCAGCAACACCAGCGTCCACAGGAAGGCATTGCGCCCCGGGATTTTAAGCCGCGACAGCGGATAGGCCGCGGCAATCCCCACCACCACGCTCAGCGTCGCCGTACCCGCCGCGATCAGCACCGAATTCAGAAACTGCCGCCCGGCATTGCCGCTGACGGCGAGGGCGAAATTGTCCAGCCCCACCGATTGGGGAATGGCGAGACTCCCCGTCGCCGCCGGGTTGAAGGCATTGAGGATGAGCCAGGAAAACGGGCTGACCCAGATGACAGCCATGAAGGCGAGGGCAATCGCGGTCAGCCGCGAGTGAGCGGGATTGGCTTCCATTTATTTCGGCTCCCGCAACATGCGCAGATAGACCAGCGACAACAGGCCGACGATGACCAGCATGGCCACCGAAATGGCGCTGCCAAAACCCAGATTGCCGCGCGAAAAACTCTGATTGTAGAGGAACACGGCCAGCGTCTGCGTCTGCGTGCCCGGCCCACCCCCGGTCATGGCGAAAATCAGCGGGAAATAGGTGAAGGTCCAGATCGTGATGAACAGCATATTGGTGGCGATATGCGGCCGAATGATCGGCAACATGACGAGCCAAATGCGCTGGAACGGGGTCGCCCCATCCACCTTGGCCGCCTCGACCACTTCGCGCGACACCGAATCCAGCGCCGCCGAAAACAGCAGATAGGACCAGGCCGTGCCCTTCCAGATATTGGCGATAGTCACCACCGGCAGGGCGTAATCATTGATGAAATTGATCGGCTGCAGACCCAGCGGCACGATGATCAGCGAATTGACCAGCCCGGTCTGCGACGTCGTCGCCGACCACAGAAACGCCGCCACAATATCGGGCAAGAGCCAGCCCAGCATGATGCACACTTCGACCACGGTCTTGATCGTCGACTGCGTGCCGCGCAATAGCGCCGCTAGCAAAAAGCCCAGCACCGATTGGCCGACAATGGCGGAAAAGAACACGAAGATGACTGTGGTCCACAGGGATTCCAGGAATCCGCGCCGCGTGAACAACCGCTCGAAATTCTGCAGCCCAACCCAGCTCCACTCCACCGATTTGCGGCCCACCAGGGCCAGATCGGTAAAGCTGAAGGCAAAGGCCCAGGCGGTGAAATAGAGCAGCACCCCGATCAGCAGCAAAGCCGGCAACATGCCCAGTCCCAGGACAAGCAGATTGCTGGTGAGCCAGGGATTGGCCTGGTTTTTCATCAAACTCATTCACACGGGCCCATGATTTGCTCGGTGTCATTCCGGCGCCGGCCGGAACCCATCCTGAGATTTCGCCGCTTCATCGTTCTCGGGTGACATCGCGTGTGGGGAATAGATGTCGCGACGCCATGCGACACCCAGAAATCACCCCGTCACGGCGGCCCCTATTCTGGAGACCGCCGCACCGGGGAGGTGTGGCTTATTCGTAGGTGATGACCTTGTCCTCGCCGAACTCGTCGACCAGGGCATCATGATATTCCTGCACCACGTCTTCGACTTCGGCGCCGTCCAGGATATCGGCCGTCATCTGCTGCACCAGGGCCGAAACCGTCTGGTAGCCGGGCACCGTATCGCGGCCCGTCGTGTCGGCAGCCAGCGCCGTCGCCTTGGCCAGATACGCGTCTTCCATATACTCAGGCGAGTCCGATATATCGGTACGCACCGCCATGCGGTGATTGGCCAGCGTCCAGGCCTTGAAGTTCTCGACGTCGAAAATCGTCGTTACCAGCTGGAACGCCAGATCCGGATTGGCGGCCTTGGCATTGACACCAATGGTCCAGCCACCCGAAATATTGGTGGTCGCCTTGGCGCCGGGCTCGCCCGAGCCGGGCCATGGGGTCCACCCTACCATGGCATCGCGCTCTTCACGGGTCGGCAGGTTCACCCCGTTGCAATCCCACAGGCACGCATCTTCCCACGAGCCCGAAGCATGAATGCCGAGCTGGTCATTGGCCAAAACCTCGCGCACCGCCACGCCGGGATCGGCGGCATAGTTGAGGTCGGCCGGCATACCCATATCGCCATAGACTTTCTTGTAGAATTCCAGCGTCCGGCGGATGGCCGGGCTGTCGCCGATCCACTGCCCCGTCTCGCGATTGAGCAGGCGGTTGCGGTCACCCTCGGGCGTATCGGCGCCCAGCAGCAGCATGTAGAAGCCCTGCATGGTGGAGGCTTCGCCCTGCTTGGTGCCGGCGGGCAGCTGGAAGAAATATTGCACGCCCGCATCCTTGAGCTTCTGGGCGGCGTCGAGCACATCGGCCCAGCTCTTGGGCTCCCACGGCACGGCAATGCCGGCCTTTTCGAAATTGGATTTGTCGTACCACAGCATGCGCACGTCGGTGTCGGTGGGCAGGCCATAGACCTTGCCCTCATAGGACGCAACTTCGAGCAGCCCCGGCTGGTAATACTGGAACTGGTCCCAGCCTGCCCCCTGCTCGTTGAGCGGATGCAGATATCCCGCCGACGCCAGTTCGGACACCATGAAACTGTCCATCTGGATCACATCAGCCGCCGTGCCGGCGCTCAGGTCGAGCGCAATGCGCTGGTCATAGCCCTGGCCGGGCAGCTTAATGGCATTGACTGTTTCCCCGGTCGCCGCCTCGAAATTCTTGATGCCGGGCTCGACCAGGGACGAGAGCCATTCGGCATACATGATCGTCACTTCGGCATGCGCCGGCAGGGCAGTCGTCGCGGCCATGGCAATGGCGGCCACCGTCGTCAGCAGATTCTTTTTGAGCATCAACTCCTCCTCGAGTGCTCGCGCCGCGACATTGCGCGGCTTTGCGGCGCCAGACCCTCCCCCGGCGCGGCCCAAGGTAAACACAGGAAATGCAACGTTGCAAATCCTAATTGTCTCGTGCTCTTATGAACCACGTCATATGACGTTTTTCGTAGGAATTTACGGCCATTTGGAGCGCTTTAGCCTGTTGAATACATTCTGCATCGTTGCAAGCTGAACAGCATTTGGAATATCAGACAGCCGGTGTAAAAGAGAGGCCGGGGACAAATGAAACCATGAACCAAACGCCAAAGCCGGGTTCGCGGCCAGGCAGCGCCCATCAGCGCGTGACGCTGAAGACGCTGGCCGAGTTGACCGGGCTCAGCCTTTCCACCGTTTCGCTGTCATTGCGCGGCGGCACCACGCTGAAGCAGGAAACCCGCCAGCGCGTCATGGATGCGGCGCAATCGCTGGGCTATGTGCCCGACCGCGCCGGCGTGCGCCTGCGCACCGGCAAGACCAATGTGGTCGCTTTGGTGCTCGATGGCGCCGAGGATTCCATCGATTTTTCCCGCCGGATGATCCAGGGTATCGGCCAGGCCATCAAAAATACCCGCTACCACCTAACGGTGATGCCCGAATTCGAGCGCCAGCTCTCCACCGACACCATCCGCTATATTCTCGACAACCGCACCGCCGATGGCGTGATCATCACCCATACCGGCCCGCGCGACCGCCGGGTACAGATGCTGATGGATGCCGACTTTCCCTTTGTCAGCCACGGCCGCACCGAGTTCTATAGCCCCCACCCCTATCACGATTTCCATTCGGAAACCTTCGCCGCCATGGCCGTGCAGCGCCTGGCCGAGCGCGGCTGCAAGAATGTGCTGCTGATGATCGGGGATGACAGCACCACCAATTACCACAATATCGTCACCACCTTTCACCGCACCACGGCCCAGGCCGGCATGCGCGCCAGAGTGCTCGGCGGCCCCGTCGCGCTGGGCGGCTCAGCCGATGTGCGGCGCCTCGGCGAGGAACTGGCCCGCGCGCCCGACCATCCCGATGGCATTATCAGCGACAGCGAAATGCGCGCCATCGCCCTGATCGGGGGCCTGCAGGATGGCGGGCTGCAATTGGGCCGCGACGTCCAGCTGGTCTACAAACAAACCTCCGACATCCTGCCCACCCTCTTCCCCACGCTCGACAGCATCCAGGAAGACGTCTTCGGCGCCGGCGTCGAACTGACCCGCCTCCTGCTCAAGCGCATCGACGGCGAACCCGTGGAGACGCTACAAACCCTGGCCGAACCCACCCCCCAATGGCGCAGCTGAGCGGGCAGGCTTCCAGTAGACCTCATGGTGAGCCTGTCGAACCACGAGGTCGTGGCACCGCACTCCCTGCCACGCCGCCAAGCAATCACGCCGCGCAAATGGGTCGATCCCAAGCTCTCCTCCCCACCGTTCTCCCTCGGGCCTGACTCGAGGGCCACTCTCAGCTTGCACTAAACCCAATGGCCGCCCGACCACCCCTCAGGTCCCGAGCGAAAACCGCCGCATTTGCTTGAAATCCGGGGCCTGACCCCTCTTCACGCCACCGCAAAACAAACGGCAAATACCCCTTCACGTCGTCACTTTACATATAATAGTACTTTATATATCGTCCTCTCATCGCTGAAGGTGAATACGCCTCGGCGGCCACATTGGGAGGACATCGTGAACATCATTAAAACGCTCGCCGTCGCGGCGAGCCTTGCTACTGCTTTGACGTCTGTCAGCTTCGCGCAGGATAGCCTGAACGGCCTGGTCGTCGGCTTCAGCCAGATCGGTTCGGAATCCGGCTGGCGCGCCGCCGAAACCTCGGTCACCAAGCAGCAGGCCGAAGAGCGCGGCATCGATCTCAAATTTGCCGATGCGCAGCAGAAGCAGGAAAACCAGATCAAGGCCATTCGCGGCTTCATCGCCCAGGGCGTCGATGCCATTCTGGTCGCGCCCGTCGTCGCTACCGGCTGGGAAGATGTGCTGACCGAAGCCAAGGAAGCCGAAATCCCGGTCATCCTGCTCGATCGCGGCGTCGATGCGCCTGAGGACCTCTACCTCACCTCGGTTGCCTCCGATCAGGTCAAGGAAGGCCGCGTTGCCGGCGACTGGCTGGTCAATGCCGTCGGCTCCGAGCCGTGCAAGGTCGTCGAACTCCAGGGCACTGTCGGCTCCACCCCCGCCATCAACCGCAAGCAGGGCTTTGAAGAGGCCATCAAGGGCCACGACAACATCACCATCGCCCGTAGCCAGACTGGCGATTTCACCCGCGCCAAGGGCAAGGAAGTGATGGAAGGCTTCATCAAGGCCGAAAATGGCGGCGCCGATATCTGCGCTGTCTACGCCCACAATGACGACATGGCGGTTGGCGCCATCCAGGCCATCAAGGACGCCGGCCTCAAGCCTGGCACCGACATCAAGGTGGTCTCGATCGACGGCGTGCCGGACATCTTCTCGGCCATGGTGGCCGGCGAAGCCAATGCCACGGTGGAACTGACCCCCAACATGGCCGGCCCCGCCTTCGACGCGCTCGCTGCCTACCTCAAGGACGGCACCGAGCCCGCCAAGTTCATCATCACCGAATCCAAGCTCTACACCCCTGCCGACAATCCGCAGGGCGAATATGACACCCGCAAGGGTCTGGGCTACTAATCTGGATTGACCCCCATCTAATTCCCTCCCCCTTGTGGGGAGGGCTAGGGTGGGGGTCTTATCTGGCTTGATGTTTGTGACTCACCCCTTTGCTTTTTCGCTGCAGGGCGAAAAGCTGACCTCCCCGCAAGGGGGAGGAGTGTCATGGGGGTTGAACCAGACTAATCTGGCTAGCGGGGGAAAATTGCATGACCGATAGCCCTTACGTGCTCGAAGCACGCGGCGTGACCAAGATTTTTGGCAATCACACCGCGCTCGCCGCCATCGATTTCGGGCTGCGGCCCGGCGAGGTCCATGCCCTCTTGGGTGAAAACGGCGCCGGCAAGTCCACCTTGATCAAAGTACTGACCGGCGCCTACCAGCCCGATGTCGGCGGCGTCTTTGTCGACGGCGCTCCGGTGACGCTCGACAATCCCCTTCATGCCCAGACCCATGGCATCGGCACAGTCTATCAGGAGGTCAATCTCCTGCCCAACCGCTCCGTGGCCGAAAACCTCTATCTGGGTCACCAGCCCACCCGCTTCGGCCTCGTCGACCACAAAAAGATGGAAGCAGCCGCCAAAACCCTGCTCGAACGCTACGGCCTGGCGATCGATCCCGGCAGCGATCTGGGCAGCCACTCGGTCGCCGTACAGCAGATCGTCGCCATCGCCCGCGCCGTCGAACTCTCCGGCAAGGTGCTGATCCTCGACGAACCCACCGCCAGCCTCGATCGCAACGAAGTCGAGCGCCTGTTCGAGGTCATTGCCGACCTCAAGCAAAGCGGCCTCGCCATCATCTTCATCACCCATTTCCTCGATCAGGTCTTTGCCATTTCCGACCGGGTGACCGTGTTGCGCAATGGCAAGCTGGTCGATACCCGCCAGCTCGACAGCGTCAGCCGCACCGATGTGGTCCGCCTAATGCTGGGCAAGGACATCGCCTTTTCCGGCGCCACTGATCTGGAACCCGAGCGCCCCACCACCGACGTGCTGCTCGATTTCAAATCCTATGGCCGCAAGAAAAGCGTGCATCCCTTCGATCTCACCATCCACAAGGGCGAGGTCATCGGCGTTGCCGGCCTGCTCGGTTCCGGCCGCACCGAAATGGCGCGCCTGATGTTCGGCGCCGATCCGGCCGACCAGGGCACGGTCACTGTCGCCGGCAAGCCTACCGCCATTCGCAACACCACCGACGCCATCAGCCGCGGCTTCGGCTTCTGCCCCGAGGATCGCAAGGCCGAGGGCATTTTTGGCGATCTGTCGGTGCGCGAAAACATCATCATCGCGCTGCAAGGCAAGCTCGGCTGGTTCCGCGCCCTCAACCGCGACGAACAGCTCGAAATCGCCGGCAAATTCGGCGAGGCCATGGATATCCGCGCCGCTTCGCTCGACATGCCGGTCAAGCTGCTCTCGGGCGGCAATCAGCAAAAGGTCATCCTCTCGCGCTGGCTGGCCACCGACCCGGCCTTTCTCATTCTGGACGAACCCACCCGCGGCATCGATGTGGGCGCCCATGCCGAAATCGTGCGCACCATCAATCGGCTGCGCGACGATGGCATGGCCATGGTCGTCATCTCCTCCGAGCTGGACGAAGTGGTCGCCTATAGTTCGCGCATCGTGGTGATGCGTGATCGCGAAATGGTGGCCGAATTGCGCGGCAAGAACATCAACCCCGGAGTCATCGTGCAGGCCATCGCCAATTCCGCCGACGAGGCCCAGCCATGAAGCGCCTCCATCTCGAACGCCTCGCCAATCCGCAATTGCTGGCCCTGGCCGGCGTATTGCTCATCAATTGGCTGCTCTTTCCCAATTTCTTCCGCATCACCTGGCAGGATGGGCGCCTGTTCGGCAGCCTGATCGACGTGCTCAATCGCGGCGCGCCGGTGGCGATCCTGGCCATCGGCATGACCGGGGTGATTGCCACCAAGGGCGTTGATCTGTCGGTCGGCGCCATCATGGCGGTCTGCGGCGCTGTCGCCGCCACCATGGTGGTCGCCGGCTATCCAACCCCCGTCGCTGTGATCGCAGCGCTTGCCGTCGGCATTGCCTGTGGCCTCTGGAACGGCTTTCTCGTCGCCATCCTCGATATCCAGCCCATCGTTGCAACCCTGGTGCTGATGGTGGCCGGGCGCGGCATTGCCCAGCTCATCACCGAAGGCTCCATCGTTACCTTCAACGACCCCGCTTTGATCTTTATCGGCACCGGCTCCTTCCTCGGCTTCCCCATGGCCGCTGTCATCGCCCTGGTCCTGCTGATCTTGGTGACGGTTCTGGTGCGCAAAACCGCCATCGGCCTCTTCATCCAGGCCATCGGCGTCAATCGCGCCGCCGCCACCCTGGCCGGCATCCGCAGCCGCATGCTGCTGGTCCTGGTCTATGCGCTATCCGGCTTTTGCGCTGCCATTGCCGGCATTGTCGTCGCCGCCGATATCCGCGGGGCCGACGCCAACAATTCCGGCCTCTGGCTCGAACTCGACGCCATCCTCGCCGTAGTCATCGGCGGCACCTCGCTCCTCGGCGGCCGCTTCTCGGTGCCCATGGCCGTGGTCGGCGCCATCATCATCCAGGCCATGAATACCGGCATCCTGATGTCGGGCTTCCCGCCTGAATTCAACCTCATCGTCAAGGCCGGCATGATCATCCTGATCCTGCTGATCCAGTCGCCCTTTGCCGCGCGCCTCTTCACCCGGCAGCGCCTCGTTCCCGCCAAGGCAGGCCCCAAATGAAACGCAGCCTGCGCCCCCTGGCGGCCACCGCCGTTATCTTCATCATCGCCTATGCCGCCAGCGTCGTGCAATTTCCCGGCCTGCTGTCCACCCGCGTGCTGGGCAATTTCCTCACCGACAATGCCTTCCTCGGCATTGCCGCCGTCGGCATGACCTTCGTCATCATCTCGGGCGGCATCGATCTGTCGGTCGGCGCGGTGATCGGCTTCACCGGCGTATTGGTCGCCGTGCTGATCTCCTGGTTGGGCATTCATCCCCTCCTCGCCTTTGCCATCGCGCTGGGGGTCGCGGCCCTGTTCGGCGCCGCCATGGGCCTCACCATCCATTATCTGCAAGTGCCCAGCTTTATCGTCACGCTGGCCGGCATGTTCCTGGCGCGCGGCGGTGCCTCGGTCATCACCCAGGATTCGGTGCCCATCAATCACGAATTCTATTCCACGCTGACCGGGCTCATCATCCGCCTGCCCGGCGGCGGCCGCCTCAGTTTCATTGGCCTGCTGATGATCGCCATCTTCCTCATCGGCGCTCTGCTGGCCCACCGCACCCGCTTCGGCTCCTACGTCTATGCCCTGGGCGGCAACGCCACCTCGGCCTCGCTCATGGGTGTGCCGGTGGCCCGCACCACGGTGCAGATTTACATGCTCTCCAGCGTACTTGCGGCCTTGGCGGGAATCGTCTTTTCCCTTTACACATCTGCTGGCTATCCGCTGGCGGCGGTGGGCGTCGAACTCGACGCCATCTCTGCAGTGGTGATCGGGGGAACCCTGCTCACCGGCGGCTATGGCTTCGTGCTGGGCACCTTTGTCGGCGTCATGCTGCTGGGCCTGGTACAGACCTACATCATCTTCGATGGCACGCTATCGAGCTGGTGGACCAAGATCGTTATTGGCGTGCTGCTATTCTTGTTCATCGTCCTGCAGCGGATCATATTTGCCGCCTCCGCACCCGGAGAAAAGTCACCCGAGAAAGTGTAGCATGATCGAGCCAGGCAGCCTTATTCGCTCGCTTTCCGGGCGATCCGCTGCACGGAATTTCCACACCTTCGTCATCAACGAAATCGGCCATGGCATCGTCACGGGCAAATTTCCCGTCGGCTCGATCCTGGCCAGTGATGCGGTGATGATGGAAACCTATGGCGTCTCCCGCACCGTTTTGCGCGAGGCCCTCAAGACGCTCGAAGCCAAGGGGCTGGTCGAGGCGCGGCCCAAGGTTGGCACCAAAGTCTCCCCCGCCAGCCGCTGGAGCTTTTTCGATCCCCAGGTGCTGTTCTGGCATTTCGAGGCCAAGCCCGACCGCCGCTTTTACGAAAGCCTGTTCGACGTGCGCGAGGCGCTGGAAAGCCGCGCCGCCGAACTCGCGAGCCACCGCCGCACGGCTGATGAAATCCGTATCCTCAAATATTGGGCCCACCAGATGGACATCGCCGAAGATGGCGTTGAACCCCATCTGCTGGCCGCCCTCGAGATCCACCGCGCCATCGCCGAAAGCTCCGGCAATGCCCTGCTCCGCTCGGTCACTGGCGTCGTCGAACTCACCATGGTGCTATCGGCCAAATTCGCCCCGCCAGCCGATCTCCGCCAGCGCCATGCCGACTATGTCGCCCAGCACGAAGCCCTTGTAAGCGCCATGGAACGCGGCGACGGCGACGCCGCCGTGCAGTTGATGCAGTCCATCATCACCCGCGACAAGCAGCAGACCATGGCAGTGTTCGGCTAAACGGCCCCCTGCGCGACCCTGACTCTAACCACCCACCGTGTCATTCCGGCGCGGGCCGGAATCCATGCTGAAGATCATTCCGGCGCTGGATGGCTGGATGGCTCCTCAATTCTCGCTCACCCGCTCCCCGCTCGCCGCATCGAATACATAAACATGGTGCGGCGCCGCACGGACGGTGAGCTCTCCATCGAGCGCAATATCGTCCTCCCCGCTGATCACCACGGTCACCGGCTTGCCATGCACATCCAGCGTCACAAAGGTCTGCCCGCCGGTCGGCTCGACAAAGCTGATCTGCCCGGTAACCGCCGTTCCCTCGCCGGCCACCAGCAAATGCTCGGGCCGCACGCCGACCACAACCGCCTGCCCCTCGGCCAGCTGCTGGCCCGGGGTAAACACGAAATCCGTGCCATCCTCGGTCCGCGCCACCCCGCCCTGCATCTTGGCATCGACAAAATTCATCGCCGGCGAGCCGATAAACCCGGCCACGAACAGATTGGCCGGTCGCCTATACAGCTCCATCGGCGATCCCGATTGCTGGATCACGCCCCGGTTGAGCACCACGACCCGATCGGCCAGCGTCATCGCCTCGACCTGATCATGCGTCACATAGATCGAGGTCACCCCCACCTTCTTGTGCAGCGTCTTGATTTCGCCGCGCATCTGCACGCGCAACTTGGCATCGAGGTTCGACAGTGGCTCATCGAACAGGAACACCGACGGATCGCGCACAATGGCCCGGCCCATGGCCACGCGCTGGCGCTGCCCGCCCGACAGCTGGCTCGGCTTGCGCTCCAGTAAAGGCTCCAGCTCCAGCATGCGCGCCGCCTGGATCACCCGCCGCTCGATCTCGGCCTTGGGCTTGCCCGCCAGTTCCAGGTTAAAGCTCAGATTGCGATAAACGCTCATATGCGGATAAAGCGCGTAGCTCTGGAACACCATGGCGATATTGCGCTCGCGTGGCGTCAGGTCGTTGACCACCTTGTCCCCGATCAGGATATCGCCCGCGGTGATTTCCTCCAGCCCCGCCACCATGCGCAAAATGGTCGATTTCCCGCAGCCCGACGGGCCCACCAGCGCGACGAATTCGCCGTCGGCCACCGTGAGATTAATGTCCTCGATCACCGAAACCGAGCCATAGCTTTTTTCGAGATTCCGTAATTCCAGTCCCGCCATTCATGCCTCCTCTACAGCGCCGATTGCTCGTCGCCCTTTATTTGACTGCGCCAGCGGTGAGGCCGGCAATGATGTGTTTTTGTGCTGCGAAGAACACGATGACGGTGGGCAGAATAGTGAGCGTGATGAACGCCAGGATCAGCTGCCAATCGGTGCTGAATTCCCCGCGATAAACCATGATGCCCAGCGGCCAGGGATATTTGCTCTCCGAATTGAGCATGATCAGCGGCAGGATATAGCTGTTCCAGCTGCCCACGAACGAGATGATGCCCACCGTGGCGATGATCGGCCGGCTCAGCGGCAGCGAGATATGCCAGAAAAACCGCAGATAACCCGCCCCATCCACAAACGCCGCGTCGAACAGTTCCGGCGGCAGGTTCTTGAAGTAATTGCGGAACAGCAGAATGCTCATGCCCAGCCCGAACGCCACCTGCGGCAGCACCACGCCCCAATAGGTGTCGAGCAGGCCCAGGTCGCGGATGCGGATGAACAGCGGAAGGATGGCCGTCGCCGCCGGAAACATCAGCCCGATCAGGAAATAATTCAGCAAAAAGTCCGAGCCGAAGAATTTGACATGGGCAAAGGTGAAGGCCGCCATGGAAGCGAACAGCAGCGTCAGGAACACGGTGAGCCCCGCAATCAGCAGGGAATTGCCCATCTGCATCCAATAGCGCTGGCTGGCGAGGATATTGCCGTAATTGCTCCATTGCCATTCAGCAGGCAGCCCGAACGGATTGCCGCGCAATTCGCCCAGCGTCTTGAACCCGCCCAGGGCCGTGGTCAGCAGGGGAATGATGACAATGCCGGCAATGATCAGCATCGACACATAGAGATAGGTCTGCGTACCGGCGCTCAATCGCCTGCCGCTGCTGGCGGCAATTGCCGCGTCGATGGGTGCTGCTTCAGTCATTTCGCATGAATATCCGCTTGTAGCCGAAGGCGAGGGTGACGCAGATGATGAACAGCACGACGCCCACCGCCGAGCCGAACCCGACCTGCATGCGCATGACGCCAAAGGAATAAAGGAAGGTCACCAGCGTTTGCGTGGCGTTCGATGGTCCCCCGCCGGTCAGCGGCATGATCATGTCGAACAATTGCAGCGAGCCCACCACGGCAAAGAATACCGAGAGCCGCACCGTCGAACCGAGCAGCGGCAGCGTAACCCGATAGAATTTCTGCCAGCCGGTCGCCCCATCGATATCGGCCGCTTCCAGCACGCTCTTGTCGATCGCCTGCAGCCCGGCGATGAACAGCATCATGTGGAAGCCGAAATATTTCCACACGATGACGCCGAGCACCGCATAAAACGCCACCTGCTTGTCGGCCAGCCAGAACGGCGGCGCCGCCCCGAAGAAATTCCAGATGCCGGCCACCAGGCCAAATTCGCCATCATAGACGAAGCGCCAGATCATGCCCGCCGCCACATCGGCCAGCACATAGGGCAGGAAGAACAGCAGCCGGAACGCCAGCGCGCCCTTGATATTGCGCGACACCATGGTCGCCAGCCACAGCGCCAGCGGGATCTGCACGCAGATCGAGATGACGATGATCAACCCATTATTGATCAGCGCGGTGCGGAACGCCCCATTGCGGAAGATCAGCTCGTAATTCTTGGTGCCGATCCACTGGCTGGGCAGGCCATAGCCATTCCAGTTGTAGAACGAATACCAGGCCGCCTCCCCCATCGGCAGGATGACGAACACGGTGAACAGCAACAGCGCCGGCGGCAGGAACAGCACCAGCACCGGCCATTTGCCGCGCATCTGCCCGCGCCGCCGCCGCGCCACGCTGGGCATTCTGGCCGCCGCCCGGCCATCTGCTGATAGGGAAGTCGCTTGGCTCATCCGAAATCGAGGCTCCTGGTTCGCCAGAAAGAAAACCGCCGCCTCGCTCACGCGGGGCGGCGGCGGCGCTTACATCTCGAGCGAGAAGGCGTCTTCGATCTGCTGCAGCGCGTCTTCCGGCGAGATCTGGCCGGAAACCAGTTCCACCGACATGTCATTGACCACGCGGCCGACATTGGGCCCCAGGTCCTGATCGAGGAAATTCTGGTGCCAGGTGGCCTTGGCCATCTGCGCCGCGCTTTCGGCCAGCGAGGGGTCCTTCACCCCGACATCGGCACCCAGCGTGGTGGGCAGGATATTGTTGAATTCCGCCAGCTTGGCCGCATTGTCCTTGCTGGTGAAATATTTGAGGAAGTCCTCGGTTTCGGGCGGTGCATTGGCCGTCACCACCCAGCCATTGAGGCCACCGAAATCATCGGTGATCACCCCGGCCCCGCCCTCGACCAGCGGAAACGCGAAGCGCCCGATAGCGTCCTCCGCCAGTCCCTTGCCATCCGTTGCCGCATTGGCCTGGTTCTGCGGCGTCGCGGTATTTTCAAAGCTCAGGATGATGGCAGCGCGCCCATCGGCAAACACCGCCTGGGTATCGGGCCAGGTTGCGCCCAGATAGCCTTCCTGGAACGGCTCGAGCGCCCCCAGGTCAACCAGATGCTGGCTGGCCTTG
This sequence comes from Devosia sp. ZW T5_3, assembly GCF_044987315.1. Classification (NCBI taxonomy): domain Bacteria; kingdom Pseudomonadati; phylum Pseudomonadota; class Alphaproteobacteria; order Hyphomicrobiales; family Devosiaceae; genus Devosia; species Devosia sp. ZW T5_3. Next base: position 74,070 of record NZ_JBJDRE010000010.1, on the reverse strand, counting down.
ACGAACGCCTCCCCGGTAAAGCCCTCGCCACCCTTGGCCGCGGCAAAACCGTCCTGGCCCGCTTCGCGCATGGCCAGATAGCTCCAGTAGAAATGCAGCGGCCACTTGTCGCCGCCACCGCCGGCAATTGGGGTAATGCCGGCTTCCTTGAGCTTGCTCACTGCCGCCAGGAAATCATCCCAGGTGGCGATGGCGCTGGCGTCGACGCCCGCCTTTTCGAACAATGCCTTGTTGTAGAAGAACGACACCAGGCCCGACTGGATCGGGGCGGCCCACACCTTGCCGTCAATGCTCAGCCCATCCACCGCCGCCGGGGAAATCGAATTGCGCCAGGCCCCGCCATCGGCATCCATGGCCGCGGTCACGTCGCGGATCGCGCCGGTTTCCGACTGCGCCTTCAGCACGCCACCGCCCCAGGTATAGAACATGGAGGGCGCGTCATTGGATTGCAGCAGCGTCGGCAGCTTGGCCTTGAAGGCCTCGTTTTCGAGGAACTGGAATTCGATTTTGACATCGGGATGCTCGGCCTCATAGGCCGCCGCAATGTCCTGCCAGGTCTTGAGCCGGTCCGCATTGGCTTCCAGATGCAGCCATTTGATGGTGCTCTGCGCATAGCCAGCGGTGACACCGCCGAACAGCGTCACAGCGCTGACGGCAAGCAGAAGCGTATCCCGCCAAGGGCGGGCAAAGCCGTGATTCATGGTGATCCTCCCAGATCCGGACATATTTGTCCTTGATGCGTATTAAATAGCGCCCGCCTGTTTCCATCTGTCAAGAGGGTGTGCAAAACGCCCGCCAAAAGCGCCACGTTTCAGCGCTTTGCGCTTGCTTTGCCCACCTTGCCATGCCTAGAAAGACAAAACTTAATTCGCGTCACGTAGAAATGAACGCGTGAGGAGCCTCCCCGTCTGTGAAGACCGCCGATCCCGAATTGATGCGGGCGATCAATCGCTTTCACGTGCTCGATACCATCAGGCGGTTCGGCGCGATTTCGCGTGTCGAGATCGGCGAACGCATCCAGCTTTCGGCCACCACCGTCTCGGCCATCACCGCCTCGCTCCTCGATGACGGGCTGATTTCCACCCGCCACGAAGGCGATTTGCGCAGCGGCGGCAGCCGTGGCCGGCCCCGCGTCATGCTGACGCTCAATCCCGAAGCCGCCCGCGTCGTCGGTGCCAAGATCGCCACCAACCGCCTGGTCTTTACCGTCACCAATTTCCAGGGCGACGTGCTCGCCAATCTGACGCTCCCGGTGCGGGTCGATCGCCTGCCGGTCGATGTCATCGCCGATCTGGTCGAAGATGGCGTGCGCCGCTGCGTGCTCGATGCCGGCCTGGCGCTGGACCAGATCAAGACCGTCGCCCTCTCCCTGCCCGGCATTGTCGAACACGGCACCGGCCGCGTCCGCGCGTCCAGCATTTTCCGCGACACCAACGTGCCGCTCAAGGAAGCCATTGTGCAGCGCCTGGGCATCGACACCATTGTCGAAAGCGACGCCAATGCCATCACCATGGCCGAACACTGGTTCGGTCGCTGCCGCGACTGCGATGATTTCGTCCTCGTCGCCATCGAGGAAAGCCTGGGCCTGGGCGTCATGCATGGCGGCCAGCTGTTCCGCGGCGCCCGCGAGCTCAGCCTCACTTTGGGCGACATGATCATGGGGTCGGACCCCGATCACGCGCTAAAGCTCTCCGAAGTCGCCAGCGAGCGCGCCATCCTCAATGGCGAGCATAACGACCCGCAAATTCGCGATGCCATCCGGCTGGGCCAGGGCATGAGCCGGGTGCGCGGGCTGATCGAGGCCGGCGATAACCGCCTCAAACACGCGGCCGGCCGCGCCGGCGCCGCACTCGGCATTGCCATCGCCAATCTGGTCGCCCTGTTCGCCCCGCCAAGGGTGATCCTCGTCGGCTCCACCCTGGCGCTGGGCGATCATCTGCTTGATCCCCTGCGCACCGCCTTTGCCCGCGCCACCCCGGAAAGCCTCGCCAATGTCGCCCAGATCGTCATCGACGAGGTCAGCGACGAGCTCTGGGCGCGCGGCGCCGCCGCCGTGGCTTTAGGCGAACTTTATGGCTCGCCCTGGGGTACGACAGGCCCGGCGCGCCGCAGCTACACTGAATTTTCAAATGCCGGAACGAGGAGTGAATGATGGACAAGGTCGGTATTGGCATTATCGGGCTGGGCAATATTTCCGCCGCCTATCTCAAGGCGAGCCAGGATTTCCCGGTGCTCGACATCCGCGCCGTGGCGGATATGAACCCCGCCGCCGCCAAGGCGCGCGCCGATGAATTCGGCCTCAAGGCCGTCGATCTCGACGCGATCTTCACCGATCCCTCCATCGACATCATCCTCAACCTGACCATCCCCAAGGCCCATGTCGAGGTCGGCCTGCGCGCCATCGACGCGGGCAAGCATGTCTATTCGGAAAAGCCGCTCGGCATCGTCTTCGCCGAAGGCAAGAAGCTGGTCGAAGCCGCCAAGGCCAAAAACCTGCGCGTCGGCTCGGCCCCCGACACCTTCCTGGGCGGCAGCCACCAGACTTCCCGCCGCCTCGTCGATGAGGGCGCCTTGGGGCAGCTGGTCGGCGGCACCGCCTATTTCATGTGCCCCGGCCATGAGCGCTGGCACCCCAATCCCGCCTTCTATTACGAAGCCGGCGGCGGCCCCATGCTCGATATGGGCCCCTATTACATCACCGACCTCGTCAACCTGCTCGGCCCCGTCGCCAAGGTGTCCGGCTTCGGCACCAAGCTGCGCGACACCCGCACCATCACCTCCAAGGACCGCAACGGCGAGATCATCCCCGTCCATGTCCCCACCCATGTCTCGGGCACCTTGGTGTTCCATAATGGCGCCGTGGTGCAGGTGACGATGAGTTTTGACGTCGCCGGCCACAAGCATGTGCCGCTCGAAATCTACGGCACCGAGGCCTCGCTCATCGTGCCCGATCCCAACCATTTCGGCGGCCAGATCCAGCTGCTCGAAAAGGGCGGCGAATGGACCGATATCGCCACCGACATGCCCTATGCCGAAGGCAATTATCGCTCCATTGGCCTCGCCGATATGGCCCATGCCATCATCGAGGGGCGCCCCCATCGCTGCAATGGCGACCTGGCCCTGCATGTGCTCGAAGTGATGGAGGCCTTCCAGACCTCCTCGGACACCGGCCGCGTCATCGACATCACCACGCCGGCCGAGCGGCCCGCCCAATTGGGCAGCTCGCTCGTCAACGGCATACTGGCCTGATCGAATTTAAGGAGGAATGGAATGCGTGAAGCACTGATCGTTTGGGGTGGCTGGAGCGGGCATGAGCCCGAACAATGCGCCGCCATCATTCGCACCATGCTCGAGGAAGACGGCTTCAAGGTCTATGTCGAGAACACGACCGAAGCCTTCGCCGATCCCTCCATCCGCGATCTCAGCCTGATCGTGCCGATCTTCACCATGAGCAAGATCGAAAAGGAAGAGCTGTCAAACCTCACCGCCGCTGTCGAAGGCGGGGTGGGTCTGGCCGGTTATCACGGCGGCATGGGCGACGCCTTCCGCGATGCGGTCGATTACCAATTCATGGTCGGCGGTCAATGGGTGGCTCACCCCGGCAACATCATCGACTACCGCGTCAATATCACTCGCCCCGATGATCCGGTGATGGCGGGGATCGAGAGCTTCCCCTACCATTCCGAGCAATATTACATGCATGTCGACCCCTCCAACGAGGTGCTGGCAACCACCACCTTCACCGGCGAACACGCCGCCTGGATCGATGGCGTCACCATGCCGGTCGTCTGGAAACGCAAACACGGCCAGGGCCGCGTCTTCTATTCCTCGCTCGGCCACGTCGCGAGCGAGTTCAGCGTCCCCCAAATGAACACCATCCTCCGCCGCGGCATGAACTGGGCCGCACGGTAAGCGAGAGCCACGATACAGCACCTCCCCCTTGAGGGGGGAGGTTGAGAGGGGGTGTCGCGAGCCCCAACATCTGGGCTCACGACGGAGAAATGCCCCGAAACTACCTCACCCACCGTGTCATTCCGGCGCAGGCCGGAATCCATGCTGAAGGCCATCCCCGCGCTGGATGCACGTAAGGCGCCACGGACCTGGATTCCGGCCTCCGCCGGAATGACTCCGTGGTCTGAACAAGCCCAAGACACGCGGCTCCTGCCCTCCCTCCCCCTTGAGGGGAGGGCCGGGGTGGGGGTCGTCTGATTTGCGCAAGACCCCACGGACCCCCTCCTCCAATCCCTCCGCAATAGAGCCCTGAGCCCGTGTCGTAGGGACAGCCCCCCTACCGCAATCGATCCGCATAATCCCCCAAGAACACCTCAAAGCTCCGGGCCTTCTTGCCCGTCACCCTCTCGACATCCCCGCTGATCCCCGCCGCCTCGCCGCGATCGTAATGGGCATAATCCTCGATCAGCCCATCGGTCTGCCATTCCGGAAACTGGTAGCTCAGCATGATCTGGCGCATCTGCTCGGGCGCCAGCTGCACATGCTCGATCCGCCGCCCGATGGCCCGCCCGATCTGGTCGGCCAGCTCGGCATGGCTCAGTGCCTCCGGCCCCGTCAGGTCATAGCTCTTGTTGTCATGCCCCGACCCGGTCAGCGCCGCGACCGCCACTTCGGCCAGGTCGCGCACATCCACCAGGCTCACCGGCGCCTCCCCGATCGGCGCAAAGATGCGGCCCTGCTGCCGGATCGGCTCGCGGAAGGCCAGCATTTCCTGCATGAACAGGTTCGCCCGCAGGAAGGTATAGGCCATGCCACTGGCCTTGATCGCCGCCTCCACCACCGCGTGATAGCGCAGGAACCGCACCGGCGAAGCCACATCGGCATGCACCTGCGAGAATTTGACGATATGGCGCACGCCCGCTGCCTTGGCTGCCGCGACGAAACCCAATTGCTGGGACTCGGCCCGCTCGGACGATTTGGTCAGCAGGAACGCTATCTCCACCCCCGCCAGCGCCGCCGCCACCGAGGCAGCATCGTCCAGGTCCCCCATAACCGGAATAATATGGCTGAGCCCGGCCAGCTTTTCCGCCGCTTCAGGCGAGCGAACCAAAGCCTTGGCCGAAACGCCCTTTTGGTCGAGCAGCTTGGCAATCTCAAAACCGACAGTGCCGGTCGCGCCAGTGAGCAGGATCATTTTTTCTCTCCTTGAATGGTGCCGTGGAGCTACCCAGCCCCGCATCGGCCCACCCAATATCGCCCCTCCGGTCCCTGCAATAAATTGACAATACCTGCCACCCAGCTCATACAAAATGTATGAGCACACCAATTGACTGGGAACGACAACGCGCCTTCCTCGCCGTGCTGCGCGAGGGCAGCCTGTCCGGCGCCGCCCGCGCACTCAATCTGGCGCAACCCACCATCCGCCGCCGCATCGAGGATTTGGAGCGCGACCATGGCGTGGCGCTGTTCACCCGCGCCTCCAGCGGGCTCATCCCCACCGCCATTGCCCTCGAACTGGCCGGCCATGTCGAGGCCATGGCCAATGCCGCGGCCGCCTTTGCCCGCACCGCCTCGGCTGAAGCCGGCTCCGCCTCCGGCATTGTGCGCATCACTGCCAGCGAAATCGTCGCCGTCGAAGTGCTCCCGCCCATCCTGGCGCAATTGCGCGATGCCCATCCGGGGCTCGTGATCGAACTGGGCCTCAACAATCGCAGCGAAGACCTGCTCGGCCGCCAGGCCGATATCGCCGTGCGCATGACCCGTCCGCTACAGGAAGCCCTGCTCGCCAAGCGCATCGGCACCATCCGGCTGGGCATGCACGCGCGGCGCGATTATCTGGATCGCCACGGCACCCCCGCCACCATGCAGGATTTGGCGCGCTTCGCCCTGGTCGGCTTTGAAACCGATCCCGTTGGCATCGCCACCTATCGCGACCAGGGCGTCACCCTGCAAAGCGAGGATTTCGCTTTTCGCTGCAATAGCGATATCGGCCAATTGGCCGCCATCCGCGCCGGCATCGGCATCGGCATCTGCCACACGGGCCTGGGCAAACGCGACCCCAACCTGGTCCACGTCCTCCCCGACGCCTTCGGCATGGACCTGCCAACCTGGGTCGTCACCCACGAAGACCTGCGCCACGTCGAACGCATCCGCCTAACCTTCGACGCCCTGGTCCAAGGCCTGCAAGACTACGCTGCGACTTAGGCAAGTGCCTCTGCCCCTGCCTCCGACCCACCCCACCCACCGTGTCATCCCGGCGGAGGCCGGGATCCATGCTGAAGGTCATCGACACCGCGATGTGGAGAGATGTGTCCCAGCCCTGCCCCCGCTCTCCCTCGGGTTCGACCCGAGAACCCAAACCGTTCTCGGCCACCGAGGACCGGTCGATATTCGGCTCAGGCCGAGGCGAAAATGGTGGTTTTCGAGAACCGGAGCGGAGCGTACATCAGTACGTGAGCACCGGAAGCGCAGAACACCGCCATTTGCAGCCCGGCCTCAGCTGAATAGCACCGGTCCGCTAGCCCTTGACCCCAGCCGACAGCATAATCGCCTGCGTCACCCGCCGCTGGAAGATCAGGTATACGATCGCCACCGGCAACCCCGCCGCCACGGCCGAAGCCATCTGCTTGCCATAGATGATGCCATAGGCATCCTTGACCTGGGTAATGCCCACCGGCACCGTCATCGTGGCCTCCCCGGTCGCCGCCAGGAACGGCCACAGGAAGCTGTTCCACGCCCCGATAAAGGTGATGATGGCCAGGGCCGCCGTCACCCCCCAATTCATCGGCAGGTAGATGCGGAACAGGATTTTGAAATGTCCGGCGCTATCCATCTGCGCCGCCTCGCGGAATTCCTTGGGCACCGAGTCGAAGAACTGCTTGTAGACGATGATCACCACCGGCACGATCAGCTGCGGCAGGATGATGCCGGCCCAGCTATTGAGCAGCTTGAACTGCGCCATCAGCACGAAATGGTTCACGATCAGCGCCTGCATCGGCACCATGAAACAGGCCAGGATCAGCACATAGATCACCCGCCGCCCTGGGAAATCCAGCTGGCTCAGCGCATAGGCGCAGCCGGCCGAACTAACGATCACTAGAGCCGTGATGATCAGCGAGGTCACCATGGAATTGACGTACCAGATGGCGATATTGGTGTTGTTCCAGATATGGATATAGCTGTCGAAGCTGAACCGGCTGGGCCACAGGCTGTTGCTGCCCGAAATCACCTCGCCATCGGGCTTTACCGAGGTGATGATCGCCCAATAGATCGGGAAAAACGCCGCCAGCGCCGCAGCGAAGGTGATGATGGTCAGGATCAGCCCGCCAATATCGATGGCGCGGTCTCGCCCGCCAGGCGCGCTGGCCTCGGCCAGCCGGGGAAGAGCCTCGACACTCATTTCTGACCTCGCGCGCGCAGCAATTGATATTGCAGGACGCTCAGGATGATGATCATCCCGAACAGCAGCATGGCCGCCGTCGCCGCCTCCCCGCCCTTGTTCTGCTGGAAGGCCAGCTTATAGACATATTGCACCAACACGATGGTGGCGTCCTGCCGCCCGCCGATCGAGAACAGATAGACCTGGTCGAAAATCTTGAGCTGGGCGATGAGCTGAATGGTCAGCACCAGGGCCGTCACCGGCCAGATCAGCGGCCAGGTGATGCGGGTGAATTGCCGCCACCGCCCGGCGCTATCAAGCGCCGCTGCCTCGTAGATTTCCGGCGAAATATTGCGCAGGCCCGCAATGAACAGCAGCACATTAAAGCCCAGCGTCCACCAGATCGTAACGAAAGCCACGGTCGGCATGAACAGCGGAATAGTGCGCGTCAGCGAAATCGGCTGGCCGCCATTGAACAGCCGCACCCCATATTGCACCAGCCCATATTGCACATCGATGATCCAGTTCCATGCCAGAAACACCACCGAGACGGGCAGGATATAGGGCAGGAAGAAACAGGCCAGCACAAAGCCCTGTTGCCACCCCTTGAGCCGATTGACCGCCAGTGCGATGGCGAGGCTGATCAGCGTATTGGGGATCACCGTCAGAACAACGAAATAGGCGGTATTCCAGAACGCTAAATGAAACAGCTTGTGGCTGAGGATTTTGACATAATTGTCCCACCCCACCCATTCCCCCGGCCCGATCAGCGGCGCCTTGGTAAAACTGAGCAGCGCCATCTGAATGGTCGGCCACACGAACAACGCGCCATAGATCAGCACGAACGGCCCCACCAGAATGAAGGCGGTGAGATATTCCTGGCGTTTATCCCTGAGCATGATGTTCTCCGGTCTCTTGACGGCGCCGCTCTTGCCTATGACACCGCAGGAAAAGGGGCGCGAGCCATGCTCGCACCCCAAGGCCCTACAATTGCCCGTTCAGATCATCCCGCATCTGCGCCGCAGCATCGGCGGGTTCGAGATCGCCCGTGGTGGCCGGATTGATGTAGTTGGTCCACGCATCGCCCAGCGGCGCGGCAGGCCCCGCCAAAATGGTGCGCGGGTCGAACACGGCGGTGTCGGCAAAGCCGGCATAGTCCGATTGCGGCTTCAGCGCCTTGAATTCGGCACTGTCGCGCACCGCATTATAGGCCGGGATATGGCCAGCGCCGGCCCAGTCGAGCGAGTGCTGATCCATCCAGGCGATGACCTTCATCACCGCTTCCCGCTTGGCCGGATCGGCTTCCTTGCCGGCATTGGCCGGAATGACGAAGGCATGCGAGTCAGACCAGGCGGCCTTGTTCTCGAACAGCGTCGGCAGTTCCACCGCGCCCCATTCGAACAATTCCCCCTTGGCATGGAGGTCGACAAAGGTGGGGACTTCCCAATTGCCCATGATGAAGAAGGGGGCTTGGCCCGAGGTGAACAGCGCCAGCGCCGCCGGGCTTTCCACCTGCACCGGCGTATAGCCCTTGTCCACCCAGCCCTTGACCACTTCGATTGCATTGGTCAGCTTGGTCAGGTCCTCGTCAGTCGGGAAGAACCCGCCCGCGGCTTCGTCGAACATAGTGCCGCCCTGCTGGCCGAACAGGCTATAGATGGTGCGATAGCGGTCGCCCGTCGGCGTCGAAATGCCATACTTGCCCTCGCCGGTAAACTTGGCGAGCACGGCATCGAAATTCTCGAGCCCGTCGAGCCCGGTGGGCAGCCCGTTCGCGTCGAGCATGCCGGCTTCCCCCAGCATGTCCTTGTTATAGTAGAGAATGAGGCCATGCTGGTCGAACGGCACGGCATAGCGGGTGCCATCGACCTTGCCGGCGTCCGAGGCCGCCGCGGTGAAATCGCCATCGGCAATGCCAGCGCCTGCCATATCCTCGTCGGTGATTTCGCTCAGCGTGCCGCTATCGACCGCCAACGGAATGCGGCTGAGGTGATAGGTGGCTATATCGGGCCCCTCCCCGATCGCCGCCGACGTCTGCAGCTTGGTATAGAACGGGGTGCCCCATTCCAGCGTCGTGCCCTGGATCTGGATTTCCCCCTGATGCTCGGCATTGAAGCCGTCGATCAGTGCCTTCATCCGAATGCCGTCGCCGCCGGCGAGAAAGTCCCACCAGACCACGTTCTGCTGCGCCATGGCACCGGTTGCCAGGGCCATGAAAGCGCTCGAAACCAGCGCCAATCGTCTCAATGATTTCAGCATGATTCACTCCTCCCGAAATGGATGCCCAATGTCTCCTCCTGTCGGCAGCCCGGCGCATTGAGCGCTCGCCCGGCCCCCGTTATGCGAAATCAGCCGGCGTGATAGGCTCTCCCATCCGCGCCAAAAATATGCGTCGCCGCCCCGTCCGCCCGCAGCGATACGTCCATGCCCGGCTCCAGCAGGCTGTTGCCCGCGTCCTCCGCCACCACCAGCGCGCCATCGCCCAGCCGCACATGCACCAGCGTCCGGTCGCCCAGCCGCTCGACGATATCGATCGTGCCCGTGAGGCTCCCCGAACCATCCGCCGCCACCCGCAAGGCATCCGGCCGCACGCCCAGCGTCAGCCCCTCCGCCCCCGGCAGCGCCCCGAACGCAATGCCCGTGTCGATCACCGAACCGCCCGCACTCACCGCCGCCTTGCCGCCCTTGTCGGCAATTCCCGTCACGGCCAAAAAATTCATCGACGGCGAGCCGACAAAGGCCGCGACAAAGCGCGATGCCGGCCGCGAATAGACCTCCATCGGCGTGCCGATCTGCTCGATCCTGCGGTTGTTCATCACCACGATCCGGCTCGCCAGCGTCATGGCCTCGGTCTGGTCATGGGTGACGAAAATCATCGTCGCCTTGATGCGGTTATGCAGTTGCGCCAGCTCCACCCGCGTCCGCACCCGCAGCCCCGCATCGAGGTTCGACAGCGGCTCATCGAGCAAAAACGCCTCCGGCTCCCGCACGATGGCCCGGCCGATCGCTACGCGCTGCCGCTGCCCGCCCGAAAGCTGCGCCGGCCGCCGCTCCAGCAGCGGCACGATTTCGAGCATCCGCGCCGCATCCTCCACCCGGCGGGTGATTTCCGCCTTGTCGGTGCCGATATTCTGCAGCCCAAAGCTCATATTGGCGCGCACCGTCATATGCGGATAAAGCGCGTAATTCTGGAACACCATGGCCACGCCCCGCTGGTTGGGCGGCAGCTGATCGACCCGGCGGTCCCCGATATGGATCTCCCCTTCATTGACCGCCTCAAGCCCAGCAATCATCCGCAGCAGCGTCGATTTCCCGCAGCCCGAAGGCCCCAGAAACACGATGAACTCGCCCGATTTGATGTGCATCGACACCTTCTCGAGCACACTCACCGCGCCATAGGACTTGCTGACCTCGTTCAGCACGATATCGGCCATATCATTCCTCCTCCTGGCCCCGGCGGCGGCATTTTCGCCATCTCACCTCGGCCATTCATGCCGATTTCTCGGCTCATTCGTCGCCCCGCCCACCGGCCCTTCCCTCGCCCCTTGTGGGAGAGGGACAGGATTTTTGCGTTCAGCAAAAATCCAGGGTGAGGGGTTCTCTCCTCCGCAGCGGCGCTAGTGCCCCCTCATCCGCCCCTAACGGGGCACCTTCCCCCACAAGGGGAGAAGGGAAAGTGCTCACCCAAAAACCCCGCGATCCACCTGCAATTCCGCCGCCGTCTGCACCACGGCGTCAAACAATGCCGCCGCCACCGGATCGGCGCCGGGCGCTTCCCGCGTCAGCCGGAACGTGGTGGCAACCACCCCGCCGCGCCCCACGCGCTTTTCCCCGATAATGGCTGCGGGCTTATGCACCCAGCCCACCACCATGCCGGCATGCACGTTGGAGCCATATTCCCATGGCCGGAACCCGGTCAGCAGGTGATGCGGCACCACGTCCGAAAAGCTCAGGTCAAAGATCGGCCCACCGGGAATGTCGGCAAATGGCCCATCGCGCCGCACCCAGGAAAACCCGGCAATCCAGTCGCCGCGCCAGATCGTGCCATCGCGCTCGACCAGGCTAATCCCCGGCAAATGCTGATCCAGACTCGGCCGGAACTTGCGCCCATCGGCCACGATGCTGCGATGCGGCAGCTCGCCATCCGGCATGTCGGTGCGCAGATTATTGTTGGTCTTGACCGAGCCATCGGCCAGGATCACATAGCGCGCCCCCGCCTTGATGGCCTCCACGTCCTCTCCATCCACCGCATGGCACAGCACGATATCGGCCTCACCCGCCGGCACCACGCGATAGCCCAGCCCCTTGGCGTAATCCGCCAGCTTTGCATCAGCCGCCGCAATGCCGGGCAGTTCGCTCGTCCCGCGCGCCGCATAAAGGGCGATATCGCAGGAATTGCGCGCCAGCTCTTGCCCGCCCGCCTCCAGCACGAAATCGATCCGCGCCATCTGGTTTGCCGTGGCCGCCGGCATGGCCAGCTGCGCCTCGATAGCAAATGTCGAAACCGCCCCCGTCGCCCCCACCGACAGCTCGCCACTCACCGCCCCGCTCCAGCGCAACACCGCGCCCTCGGGAATGCTCAGCCCACCCGTCGCGACCTTAATGGCAAAGGGCAACTGCTCCCCGGCATAGGCCGAATACCGCGCCGGCCGCGGCACGATGACGATATCGGTATTGATACTGGCAAACACATCGTGGAACACGCGCGGATTGCGCTCGATATCGAGCAGGCCATTGGCCTCCCAATGCACATCGGTGAATTCGGTGATGACATAGCCCATGATCGAGGCATGTTCGCGCATGGTCTCGATTTCGTAGCGCAGGTTCATGAACTGATACCATTGCACCGCCTCGATAAACCCGTCGAACGAGCCAAAGGTACGGTCCAGATCCAGCGCCCCAAAGCGCTCCTCGATGCCATGCGGCAGCGCCACGCCATCGCCCCACAGCGAACCGGTCTCGAACCAGTCCGGCTCGGTTCCGTCCTTGCGACGCAGCTTCTTCGGGTCAGGCAGCCCCCAGACGCCGAACTCGGAGACGATCAGTGGCTCGTCGCCCCGTCGTTCGGCGTCGCCCAGGGAGGAGAAGGTCCAATCGGCGCCGGCGGCGAATTGGGCAGTGATATCGTCCCATTCCTGCCGCCGCTCCGGCACCGAGCGGTAATAATGATAGTCGTTGATATCGGTCTTGACGTGGAAATTGGGGAAGCAGGCCGAATTGTCGACCACCAGCCGCGTCGTGTCCTTGGCCTTCAGCCAATCATAAGTGTCCTTCACCCATTGGCGATGCTCCCCATTTTCGAGCATCCGGGTGCCCCAATCCTCATTGATGATCGTCCAGGCGATGATCGAAGGATGATTGCGGTCGCGTTGGAGAATACCCTCCATGGTGGCGCGCATCCGCGCTGCCGCCTTGGCGGTGAAATTGGCCACATTGGGAATTTCGGTCCAGATCAACAACCCGAAGCGGTCCGCCACGTCATAATAGCGCGGGTCCGGCACCTTGATGTGGCAGCGCAGCAGGTTCAGCCCCAGATGCTTGGCCTTCCTCGCCTGGTCCTCGAGGAATTCCAGCGATGGCGGCGTATAGATGCCGTTCGGATAATAGTCCTGGTCCAGCGCCCCGCGCATATACAGCGGCTCGCCATTCAGCAGCAGCTTGCCATCCCGCGCCTCGATGCTGCGGAAACCGAAATTATGCGTCGCCGCATCGGCATCCGCCAGTTCCACCGTCAGCGCATAAAGATTGGGACTATCCGGTGACCACAGCTTTGGGTCAGCCACCGACAGCTTTGCCGTGACGCTTTCGCCCGCCGCCACCTCGGTTTCCGCTACGACGCCGCCATCGGCATCCACGACAACAACCCGAACCGGCAGCCCCACGGCAGCAGCCGTAAACCCGAGATCAACACTGACCGCGCCATCAATGCCCGCTGATATCGCCACGCTCTGCACATGCCGTGCGTCCCGCGCTTCCAGCGACACCGACTGCCACAGCCCGCCAATCCGGCCATACCAGCTGATCTTGCCATGCGGCACTTCGCCAAACGGATAATCGGGATAGGCCCGCTGGTCGGCCGACGGCATGGTCACCCGCACCTCGACCTCGTTCTGCGCCTTCAGCAACTTGCCCGGCAGCACGATTTCAAACGGCAGGAAGGCGCCTTCGTGGCTACCGACCTGGGTGCCATTGAGCAGCACTTCGCAGAAATAGCTCACCGCCCCGAATTTCAGCGCCAGCTCGCCCACGCCCCAGCCCTCGGGCAGCGTGAAACTGCGTTTGTAGACCGCCCGCCCGCTGGTATCGACCAGGTCGGAAAATTCGGCCTGCCAGGGCGAAGGCACATGCGTCTCCCGCCATGGCCCATCCTCATGCCGGAACTGCCAGACCCCGTCCAGCGACAGGCTGCGGCGTGCCGCCGGTCGTGTTTGCTCGGCTCTGGCTTGAGCGCCTTCCATCCTCATCCCTCGAAGTATTAGTTATATTATTATCACCTTATGACCCTTCCGCGGTGCTGGCAAGGGGGCACGATTTGCGAGTCTCAACGCTAACAGTCCGTGCACGAATTCAGCTAAAAGGCTGCTCAATGCCGTTGTGATTTGAGGGACCAAAATCTTGGAAAAGCGCGCGACCATGGTGGATGTGGCCGAATTGGCCGGCGTGTCGCAGGCCACTGTGTCCCTGGTCCTCAACGGCGTCACCAATGCCCGCATCTCCAAGCTTACCCGCCGCCGCGTGCTCGATGCCGCCGAAACCCTGGGCTATCGCCGCGGCAAGGCCCACCCGGTGCCCGAGGGCCGCCAGCGGGTCATCGGCCTCATCATCGACGAAGTCTCCACCACCCCCTTCGCCCCGCCCTTCATCGTCGGCGCCCGCGACGAAGCCGCCCTGCAGGATGTCACCGTCGCCACCTTCTGCACCCGCTCCGATCCCGCCCTCGAGCAAGCCGCCATCGACCTATTGGTCTCGCAGAAAACCATTGGCATTCTCTATGCTTCGCTGATCACCCGGCAGGTCAGCGTGCCCGACAGGTTCGGCGAATTGCCCCTGGTCCTGCTCAATTGTTACGAACGCAAATTGCGCTATCCCTCGGTGGTCCCGGGCGATCTGGTGGGCGGCTTCACCGCGGCCGAAGCCCTGCTCAAAGCGGGGCATCGCCGCATCGCGCATCTGGCCGGGGAAACCATTCTCGAAGCCTCGGTCGATCGCGAAAAAGGCTTCCGCCAGGCCATGGATAAATGGGGTATTCCGCAACAGGACCAGCTGGTCACCCTGGGCGGCTGGACCATCCGCGCCGGCCGCGAACGCGCCCTGGAACTGCTCTCCCAGCCCAATCCGCCCACCGCCATTTTCTGCTTCAACGACCGCATGGCCATCGGCTGCTACGAAGCCGCCCGCACCCTGGGCATGCGCGTCCCCCAGGACCTCTCCATCATCGGCTTCGACGACGAAGACCTCTCCGCCTATCTCGATCCGCGCCTCTCCACCATGGTCCTCCCCCACGACGAAATGGCCCGCTGGGCCGTCGGCCAATTGCTCGACGGCTACCAGGCCGCCGACCAGGACGAGCGCCTGCAAAAAATCAAGATCGAATGCGAATTCATCGAACGCGAATCCATCGCTCCGCCAAGGGGTTAGTGGTCCAAGCGAGCCACGATCCGCCTCCCTCCCCCTTGAGGGGAGGGATTGAGGGTGGGGGTGTCGAATTATCCGCCGGCATAGAGCTCGTGGAGGTCGCGACACCCCCACCCCGCCTTTCGCTAGCGAAAAGCGGAGCCCTCCCCTCAAGGGGGAGGGGATTGGATCGGGGCTCCCTTACCCCTTCGGCCCCGCCACCGAATCCCGTTCCACCAACGGACACTCCAGCTTCGTCAGCGGATACCGCCCCGCCGCCTGCCCCGCCAGCTCGTCGATCTGCTCGACAATCCATTGCCCCATCGCCCGATGCGGCAGGATCGAGGTGGTCAGCCGCGGATGCAGATGCCGCGAGATTTCCTCGTCGTCATAGCCGATCACCGACATGTCCCGCGGAATGTCGAGCCCGGCTTCCTTCAGCGCCTCATAGCATCCGATCGCCGTGCGATCGTTCTGGCAAAAAATCGCCGTCGGCGGCTCGGCCAAGGCCAGCAATTGCCGCGTCGCCGCATAGC
Organism: Devosia sp. ZW T5_3; assembly: GCF_044987315.1. Classification (NCBI taxonomy): domain Bacteria; kingdom Pseudomonadati; phylum Pseudomonadota; class Alphaproteobacteria; order Hyphomicrobiales; family Devosiaceae; genus Devosia; species Devosia sp. ZW T5_3. Next base: position 58,590 of record NZ_JBJDRE010000010.1, on the reverse strand, counting down.
CCGCGCTGGCCGACCAATCGCCCTCTACGACCAGCGCCGCGTCGAACGGAATATCGGCCGTCGCCAGCGCCCGCCGATAGCCCTTGAGCCGGTCCTGCGCCGCCTCCATCCAGATTTCCCCGGTAATGGTGGCGATGCGCCTATGCCCATGTTCGATCAGGTGCCGCGTGCTGCGCTGCCCGCCCGCAATCTCGCTGGGCACCACCGCAGGATGGGACTGCCCTTCCGTATAGCAATTGAGCAGGAACACCGGGATATCGAGCCCCAGCAGCGCCGGATTGAGCTCCACCTCGCGGGTAAAAATCGTCATATAGACCAGCGCCGACACGCCCTGCTCGACAAAGGCCTGCACCAGACCCGCCTCGGTCTCGGCGTCATTAAAACTCTGTGATACCAGCACCATGTCGCCCCTGGTCCGCGCCGCCGTACTGACGCCCTCAATGGCAATCGCCGCCTCGGGGCTGGTCGCCAGCTGGTCGGCAATGAACCCGATCCGCCGTCCGCCGCCTGCCACCCGCGCCTGCCGTCCATTGGAGCCCGAGGCATAACCCAGCCGCCGCGCCGCCTCGAACACCCGCTCCCGCGTCTCGACCGACAATTTTATCCCCGGGGCATGATTGAGCACGAATGATACGGTGGCCTGCGAACACCCCGCTTCGCGCGCCACATCGGTCATGGTCACTCGCCGCGATTGCCCCCGCCGCGCCCGGCCCGCGCCGGCAGCACTCCCATCCTCGGTTTGCCTTGTCATACAAGTTGGCCCCAGACCCCTGCTCGTCGCTAATACTATCAATAAATATTATCAAGTATAAGCACTTTTCGCCCGCACCGCCATACCGGCCCGCACCCCAAGGCGCGGGCCGGATCGCGCTAGATGCTGGCCTGCACCTTATGCAGCCCGGCATAGAGCCCATCGGCCGCCATCAGCGCCTCATGGGTTCCCTCCTCGCCAATGCCATCCTCGGTCAGCACCAGGATACGATCGGCATTGCGCACCGTGGACAGGCGATGGGCGATGACGATCGTGGTCCGCCCCCTTGTGAGCTCGAGCAGAGCCTGCTGCACCGCCCGCTCGCTCTCATTGTCGAGCGCACTGGTGGCCTCGTCAAAGATCAGCACCGCCGGATTCTTGAGGAATGCCCGTGCGATAGTCAGCCGCTGCTTCTGCCCGCCCGAGAGCTTGACCCCGCGCTGCCCGATATCGGTGTCATAGCCCTGCGGCAGCGCCGCGATGAAGTCATGCGCATTGGCCGCCTTGGCCGCCGCCACGATTTCCTCGAAGCTGGCATCGGGCCGCCCATAGCGGAGATTATCGGTCACCGTGCCGCTGAACAGGTAGATGTCCTGCTGCACCACCCCCACATTGCGCCGCAACGAGGCCATGGTGACATCCCGCACATCCTTGCCATCGATCAGGATCGCCCCGCCGCTCACCTCATAAAACCGCGGAATCAAAGCACAAAGCGTGCTCTTGCCCACACCGGACGGGCCGACCAAGGCAACGAATTCCCCCGGCGCAATGTCGAGCGACAGCTTGCTGAGCACATGCGGCCCTCCCTCCTCATAGCGGAAGCTGACATCGCGGAACGCAATGGCACCGACCACCTTGTCGAGGTCCACCGCCCAAGGCCGGTCCTCGATATCGGGCGCAACGTCCAATATCTCCATGGCCCGCACGAAGCCGGTATAACCTTCCTGCCAAAGCCGCACGAAATTGGCCAGTCGCTGCACCGGATCGACCAAAACCGCCACGCAGAGCAGGAAAGTCAGCATGTCGGCCACCCCCAGCCCCGCCGTGAGCACCCGCACGGCCCCCACCACGATGACCAGCACGGTCACCAACTGCGCGAAGGTTTCCGTGCCGGCGGAGAAATAGGCCTCGCTGCGATAGCCCTCGCGGCGGCTCTCCAGAAACCGCTGATTTTCCGCCTCGAAGCGCCTCGATTCCATCGTCTCATTGGCGAAGGACTGCACCACCCTGATGCCTGAGAGGGCATCCTCCACCCGCTCATTGACCGACGCGATCCGCTCCTTGCTCTGCCGCAGGGCAATATTCATGCGGCGATTGAAATAGAGCGCATAGAGCACCGCCAGCGGCGTCAATGCCGCGATCAGCCCCGCCAATATCGGATCGATGAAGAACAGGATGACCATGGCGCCGCCAAATTTGAGCACGGCAATGGAAATATCCTCCGGCCCATGGTGGAACAGCTCGCCCAGCCACAGCGAGTCATTGGTGATCCGGCTCATCAATTGCCCGACGCGTTGCCGGTCGTAGAAGCTGAAGGACAGCTTCTGGCAATGCTCGAACAATTCCTTGCGCACCAACGCCTCGATCTTGGCGCCCATCATGTGGCCCTGGTAATCGACGAAAAAGATCGCCAATACCTGGATAGCCAATACGCCCAGCATCAAGCCGCCCGTGGCATAGATCTGCCCGAGCGCCTCAGGCACCTGGGGCAATTCAATCAGCTGTTTAGTGACGTAATTGGCGCAGAGCGGCAGCAGCAATGCGGTCGCCGCGACCAGCAGCGCGCAAGCAAGATCGGCCGCCAACAGCGGCAGATGCGGCCGGTAATAGGAGAGAAATTTTCGCACATAGGCCCAGCGCTCGCCCCCGCTGCTCTGCGGTTGCGGCAAAAACCCTGCGAAGAAGTGTTTTAGAGAATGGCTACGGCGTGCCTGTGCATGCGCCCTCACCCGTGGAAATCGGATCTGCATAAAGCTTCATGTCCTGTTGAACTTTTCCTTTCTGATTGGACATGGCGGCTTTCATTGCGCTCTCCTGATAACGGGCTTGATAGCGGCGCGACTATGCCCCGATCTGCCGGTGCAAACAAGTGCGGCGCCTCCGAATGTGCGACAATTTAACTCAGGCCGTTTGAGCACGAGGTCGAATTTTTCGAGCGCTCACAGCGCCCTAGGCCCGCCCGGCTTGTCAGTAAATTAACCTAAGGGCTGCATGTTTTGCCTGAACGACATGCCCCATCCAGCCAGAACGGCTGATGCCCTGCCAGGAGGCCACTGCCTTGATCGCATTCGCGCGCGCCGCGCCTTAGCCGGATTCCCCACCCGGCTCCCCAAGCCGATCGCTTCCCTCTTCGAATCCCATCAGAGTACACATTTCATGCTCAAGATCGTGACTGGCAGCATTGCGCGCCGGATGTCCGCGCTGCTGCTCTTGTTCGTCGTCGGCTTCGCCGGCCTGACCGCCTACCAGCTGACCAATATTCACAACAATCTCATCGATCTCAAAAAGGCCGAGATCAAGAGCGTCATCGAAACTGCGGTGACCATGCTCGGCAATTACGATGCGCGCGTGCAGGCCGGCGAAATGACGCTGGAAGCAGCCCAGACCGAAGCCAAGGCCATGCTGCATGCCATCAACTATTCGGGCGATGACTATGTGTTCGCCGTGACCCATGACTATGTCATGATCGTCAATGCCAACCCCGCCGTGGTCGACACCAATATGCGCGACCGCACCGACACCAATGGCAAGCGCTTCATCGAAGAATATACCGATGGCGCCCGCACCCAGGGTTCGATCTTCACCACCTTCATGTTCTCGGGCGCAAATCCCGATGCGCCGGCCATCGAAAAGCTGACCTATGTGCAGAATTTCGCGCCCTGGTCATGGGCCATCGGCACGGGCGTGCTGCAGACCGATATCGACGCCATCTACCAGGAAAATGCGCTGAGCAGCGCCCTGATCGCCCTCGGCGTCATCGCTGTTCTGGTGCTGGCCGGCTGGCTCATCGTGCGTAGCCTGACCAAGCCGATCACCGCGCTCAATGGCCAGATGGCCGAACTGGCCGATGGCAAGTTCGACATCACCATCCAGGGCACCGACCGGGCCGACGAAATCGGCGCCATGGCCCGCGCCGTCGACGTGTTCCGCGACAATGGCGAGAAGATCGCTCACATGACGCAGGCCGAAGCCGCCCGCATCATTCGCGACGAGGAAACCCGCAAGGAAATGATGACCGAGCTGCAAAGCGCCTTCGGCTCGGTGGTCGATGCCGCCGCCGAAGGCGATTTCTCCCAGCGCGTCACCGCCGACTTCCCCGATCCGGAACTCAATGCCCTGGCCAGCAGCGTTAATAGCCTGGTCAAGACCGTCGATACCGGCCTGGCCGAAACCAGCCAGGTGCTCTCGGCCCTCGCCAATGCCGACCTGACCAAACGCGTCGAAGGCCTCTATGAAGGCGCTTTCGGCCGCCTCAAGGACGACACCAACGCGGTAGCGATCAAGTTCTCCGACATTGTCGGGCGGCTGCGCGACACGTCGGGCCAGCTCAAGCTCGCGACCGGGGAAATCCTGTCGGGTGCCAATGATCTGTCCGAGCGCACCACCAAGCAGGCGGCGACGATCGAGGAAACCTCGGCCGCCATGGAACAGCTGGCCGCCACGGTCACGCAGAACTCGACCCGCGCCAAATCCGCCAGCGACAATGCCATTGCTTCGACCCGTTCGGCCGAAGAAGGCGGCGTGGTCATGGCCGAAGCCACCCAGGCCATGGAGCGCATCGCGACCTCCTCGTCCAAGATCTCCAACATTATCGGCATGATTGACGACATCGCCTTCCAGACTAATTTGCTGGCCCTCAACGCCTCGGTGGAAGCGGCCCGCGCCGGTGAAGCCGGCAAGGGCTTTGCCGTGGTGGCCGTCGAAGTGCGGCGCCTGGCCCAGTCCTCCGCCCAGGCCTCGACCGAGGTAAAAGCGCTGATCGAGCAATCAGCGCTCGAAGTGCGCGGCGGCACCAAGCTCGTGGCCGACGCAGCTGCCAAGCTTGATGAAATGCTGGACGGCGTGCGCGCCAATTCCGAACTGCTCGAAGGCATTGCCCGCGACAGCTCGGAACAGGCCAGCGCTATCCAGGAAGTGGGCGTTGCCGTCCGCCAGATGGACGAAATGACCCAGCACAACGCCGCCCTGGTCGAGGAAATCAATGCCTCGATCGAGCAGACCGAGGGCCAGGCCATCCAGCTCGACGGCATTGTCGAGATCTTCTCGGTGCATCAGGCGCCGGCCGAGCCGGTGCGGCATGCTGCGCCGCCCCGCCGCAAGGCTGCTCCGGCGGCCTATCGCTCCCAGGGCAATGCCGCGATCAAGATGGACGATTGGGAAAGCTTCTGATCTGTCCCTAGACCGAACCAGAAAGGCCCTTCCTCGCGGGAGGGCCTTTTCTATTGCGCGGCGGCAGCGTCGAGATCGAGGAACCCGCCGGATTGGCGGTGCCAGAGCTGAGCATATTGGCCGCCCAGTGCCAGCAGCTCGGCATGGGTACCCTGCTCGACGATCTGCCCCTTTTCCAGCACGACCAGCCGATCCATCGCAGCGATGGTCGATAGGCGATGGGCAATGGCGATGACGGTCTTGCCCGCCATCAGCCGCTCCAACTGGCTTTGAATGGCCGCCTCGACCTCGCTATCGAGTGCCGAGGTCGCTTCGTCGAGCACCAGGATCGGGGCATTCTTGAGCAACACGCGGGCAATAGCCACACGCTGGCGCTGGCCGCCCGAGAGCTTGACGCCCCGCTCGCCCACCTGCGCGTCATAGCCCGTGCGACCCCGGAAATCGACCAGGGTATCGATGAATTCGTCAGCCTCGGCCATCTGCGCGGCGCTGACCATTTCCTCTTCGCTGGCATCGGGGCGACCGAAGACGATATTGGCCCGCACCGAGCGATGCAGCAGCGCGGTGTCCTGCGTCACGACGCCAATATTGGCACGCAGCGACGCCTGGGTGACCTTGGAAATATCCTGCCCATCGATGGTGATGCGGCCACCCTCCAGATCGTAAAACCGCAGCAACAGGCTCATCAGCGTGGATTTGCCCGCCCCCGAGCGCCCAATCAACCCGACCCGCTCGCCCGGCGCGATATCGAGATCGAGATGATCGATAATGCCGCTCGGCTTGCCATAGTGGAAATCGATAGCGTCGAAATGGATATGGCCCGCCGTGACCGTCAATGGCGGAGCGCCCGGCACGTCGACCAGCCCCAGCGGGCGGGCGATCAGCTCGGCCGAGTTCTGCGCCGTGCCGTAATTGCGCATCAGCCCGTTGAGCTGGTTCATCATGCGGCCCAGCAGATTGTAAAGCCGCAGCACCAGCCCCAGCGTGAACGCCACGCCACCCACCGAGATCAGCCCTTGCGTCCACAAATGCACGGAGAGCGCGCCGATCCCGGCTATAGCGACGCCCGACAGCATGCCCATGGCCGAGCGCACCCCGACCAGCGTGCGCGCCAGCGTGGTCATGGCGCCCAGGAAATTGTCGAAGCCGCGCCGCACGAAGCGGTCGTCTTCGTCGCTTGAACCAAACAGCTTGAGCGTCTGGATATTGGCAAAACTGTCGACAATGCGCCCGGTCAGCGCGGAGGCCGCTTCGGCGGCCAATGTGGACCGCTTGCGCATGCGCGGCACGTAATACCAGGCGAGAAAAGCAAAGGCGACGATCCACAAAGCCACGGCCGCGCCCAGGCGCCAATCAAGCTGGCCGACCAGCACCAGCGTGGTGATGGCATAGACGGCGATGAACCAGACCACCTGGAGCAGGGCCACCATGAAATCGCCCACCGCCCCGCCGCTCTGCCACACCTTGCTGGCAATGGCGCCGGAAAAGTCATTCTGGAAAAAGCTCAGGCTCTGGCGGATGACATGGGCATAAGCCTGCCAGCGGACCAGGTTATAAAACCCCAGATTGACCGTCTGTTCTTCGACCACTGCGGAGAGCCACGTCACGATGAACCGCACGCCCAGCACGACGACGAGCATGAACGCCAGTTCGGTGCCATTGGCGGCAAGCAGCCCGCCCCAGCCTTCGCCCTGATTAGCCGCATCGAGAATGTCGACCAGCCGCCCCACATAATAAAATAGTGCCGCCTCGACCAAAGCCACCGCGCCACCCAGGATCAGGAGCGACAGGAAGGGCAGCTTGGCCTGACGGATATAATGCCAGAAAAACCGCGGCCCGGTGGCGGGCGGCTGCAGATTGTCGGTATGGCGGAACGGATCGAGCCAGGACTCGAAGATTTTGTGCAATGGGCTGAACAGGCTCATGAACGCACGCTAAGGCCCAAATTGCGTCGGAACGACGATTGCATCCGGCACATCTAGCATGGCTGGCAGGCACGCAGAAGCTTTCGGCGTCAGCCTCCCAGCCACAGCGCAAAAATAATCTGCATCGGCACCCAAGGACTACCCAGGCTCAAGCGTCAAAACAGCAATGACAGGACAAATGGGGGCCCCAATGTATCGAAGCGACGGCATTTTTTCTCCGCAGACCTGGCCTCCAAGGGCATGTCAAGGTGGATATGGACCTCCTCTGGGCAGATTCGAGCATGCTCTGCCGCTTGACAGAGTCTTGGCAGGCATGATGGTCAAAGATGGCTATAAACCGCTGTGGCTGCCGGGAACCGTCTCTTCTGGAAACCTGAAATGAATTGCAAATCCTTGGTATTGGCGCTGGGACTAGTGGCGCTCGGTTCGGCCACGCAAGTGTGGGCGCAGGATGTACTCGGCCCGCTTGCCGGCGCGGTGGATCAGCAATTGGTGAAAGGCTGGCAGGCCGGGGAAGAAGGCGGCTGGTTCGTCCTGCGCAATGACACGCTGGAAGGCTCCGAGCAGACACTGGCGATCAATGCCGGCCCGCCGCCCACGGACGGACGAGAAATCACCGTCAATGTCACGCTAAAATCCCAGATTCCGGAAGCCGCCATTGGCCTGCTCGCCCGCAGCGCCACCAATAATGACGTCTGCCTGATGGAGATCACCGCCGAGGCCAAGGGCAATCTGTTCTGCGTCATCGAGGGCGATTTCAAGTCCATCGCCTCGGTACCCAATGCCGCCCGCATGGATGGCAGCGACATCATCACCATGGTCGAAGTGCCCGGCGCCGCGCGTTTCTTCATCAATGACACCCAGATCGGTGACGTGACCTATGCCACAGCGCTTGGCGCCGAAATCGGCATTATGGCCTATGAACGCGGCACCTTCGGGCTGGCCGATTTCCAGATCAGCGGCCCCGAGGCCAGCAGCGGCGCGGGCCTGCCACCCAAAGGCGGCTCGGGCGGCACCGGCCTGCCACCCAAGGGCGGCGCCAGCGCTGGCGGCTCGGGATCGGGCACCGCGCCCAGCGGCGGCGGTGGCAGCACGGGGGAAAGTTCAGGTGGCGGTGACAATAAAATGGCCGCCATCATGGGTCCGCTGGCCGACACCATCAATGGCAGCGATGACAAGGAAGGCTGGGAGCTGTTCTTCGAGGATAGTTGGCTGGTCCTGGTCAATTCGGCGACCGCTTCGAGCGAACTGGTCTATAAAATGCCGGTCGGGCCGCTGACCTCGGGCGAACGCGTCACCAGCCTCGATATCGGCATCCTGCCGCCACAGGGCGAGGACGCTGCGAACTTCACCAAATCCGCAGCCGGCATCCTGATCGAGAGCAGTGATGGCAGCGCCTCCTGCATCGGGGAAATCACCGCCGCCCGCGATGGGCTGGTGCTGTGCTTTGGCGCCGACGGCAAGGGACGTGAAGTCGGCCGGCTTGCGGGCGCCGCCCAGGGTGGCGGCAAGGACGTGCTGCAATTTGTCGAGCGCCCCGGCTTTGGCGAATTCCGGCTCAATGGCCAGGTCATCGCCCAGCTCCAGGACGATCCCGCCCTCGGCGGCGATATCGGCATTCTGGCCTATGAACGCGGCGAATTCTATGTCGGTGGCTTCACCATCTCCTCAGGCGCCGGCGCGGCATCGGCCGGAACGCCTGCTTCCAGCGGGACACCCTCTTCGGGCGGAACGACATCGGTGGGCGCTGGCGTGCCGATGTTCGGCCATGACGAAGCGCGCCTGATCGGGGTGTACCTTGGCCTCACCAACAGCATTTTCATGCATGAATTCGGCCATGCGCTGATCGGGGAATTGCAGATCCCCTCCACCGGCCCGGAAGAAGATTCGGTCGACATCTTCTCGGCGCTCAAGGTGGTCGAGCCCACCATGTACCCGACAGAAGACGAGGGGATCAACGCGATCGGCCGGGAAGTGGCGACCTATTCGGCCCTGCAATGGTATTATAGCGGCATGCTGGCGCAGCAGCAGGGCGGCGGCGAAACCCCCTGGCAGGACGAGCATACCCCCGACCTCAAGCGGTTCCGCAACGTGTTCTGCGTGATGTATGGCGGCAATCCGGCAATCTTCACCGACATGGCCGAACAGATCAAGTTCGACGAGCGCACCCTGGGACGCTGCGAGGAAGAATTCACCAAGCAGAACCGCGCCTGGCGCACCATCCTGGCGCCGCACACCAGGGTCGACACCTGGTTCCCCGAAGGGCAATTGCCGGCCGATGCGCCCGGCGCCAAAGTCGAAGTGACCTTTGAGCCATCCAACAGCGAGATCGGCACCTTCCTGGCCACCACGTTTGGCGACGGGTTGCGCGGCTTTGCCGATAACCTGTCCAAGAACTATGCCCTGCCCCGCCCAATCGCCGTCACCTACAAGGATTGTGGCGAGCTCAATGCCTGGTACGATCCCCGCGAGGGGACCATCACCATGTGCTACGACTTGATCGAGCACTTGGCCCTGATGATCTCCGACATCGAGATGGGCACCGGCGACACCGGCAGCGCGACACAGACCCAGCCGACCAGCAGCGCCGGCAATGTCGCCAAGACCAGCACCGCATCGGTGGGCAATGCCACCTCGGCCGACGAATTGGCCGATCTGGGCGTGCCGGTCACCAGCGTGCTGTTTCCTGCGCCCTACAAGGGACCCACCCCGGCCAGCCATAGCAAGGCCCAGATCCTGACCACGCAAGACCTGGCCGCCGCGCTGAACGAGGGCACGCCGATGTTGCTGGTGGATACCAGTGGACTGGCCGAAACCATTCCCGGCGCGCTGTCGGTGACCGATGCGGGCAAGGATGGCAGCCTGACCGACCGTTTCCAAAGCGCCGTCGATGGCTGGCTCAAGGAGGAAACCGCCACCGACGCCAAGATGCCCGTCATCTTCTTCGGCCGCGATCGGCAGGACCGCTCATCCTATAACGGCGCCCTGCGCGCCGGCGCTCTGGGCTGGAACGCTTTCTGGTATCGCGGCGGCATCGAGGCCTGGCAATCCAACGGCCTGCCCTTGGCAGCCGTGGAATAGCCGCCTAATCCTGCAGCAGGCTGATCAAGGCCGAATGGTCCTTGTCGCCCAAGCCATCGGCCAGGGCCTTGTTCATCAATTGCTGCAGGCTGGCGGCATGGGGCAGGTATAGTTCGAGAGACTTGGCTGCCTCCATCGCCAGCCCGATATCCTTACGATGCAGGCGGATCCGGAAGCCGGGATCGAAGGTGCGCTTGATCATGCGCTCGCCATGAACCTCGAGGATGCGCGACGCGGCAAAGCCGCCCATCAGCGCCTCGCGCACCTTGGCCACATCAGCGCCGGCCGCCTTCGCCAGGGCCAGCCCTTCGGCCACCGCCTGGATGGTGAGGCCGACAATGACCTGGTTGGTCACCTTGGCGGTTTGCCCGTCGCCCACCACGCCGATGCGAGTAATGTTCTTGCCCATCAGCTCAAACAGCGGCTTGGCCCGGGCGAAATCGGCCTCCGAACTGCCCACCATGATGGTGAGAGACGCAGCCTTGGCGCCCACTTCGCCGCCCGAAACGGGTGCGTCGGCATAGGATGCGCCGGTCTCGGCGATCCGCGCAGCAAAGGCCTTGGTGGCGCCGGGGGAAATCGAACTCATGTCGATGACCAGCTTGCCGGGCGCGCAGCCCTCGGCAACCCCATCTGGCCCGAACAGGACCGCCTCGACGTCCGGGGTGTCGGGCAGCATGAGAATGATGATTTCCGCCGCTTCGGCCACGGCGCGGGCAGTTCCCAGCGCCTTGCCGCCGGCCTCGACCAGAGGCTGCGACGCATTCTTGACGCGATGCAGAAAGACATCGTGCCCGGCCGCAATCAGATGCCCTGCCATCGGGCGTCCCATGACGCCCAACCCAATAAAACCGATCTTCATGCCCGTTCCCTCCAGGGTGCAAACCAGCCGAGGCCCGCACTGGTGGCGGCCTTCGGCTTGTATTCGGCGCCGACCCAACCGGCATAGCCAGCTGCGTCCAGTGCCGCGAAAATGTTGGAATAGTTGATCTCGCCGGTCCCCGGCTCATGGCGCCCCGGATTGTCCGCCACCTGGACATGAGCAATGCGCGATTGCAGTCGGCTAAAGTTGGGCAGCAGGTCTCCCTGCACCACCTGCATGTGGTAAAAGTCATATTGCAGATAGAGATTGTCGGCGCCGACCGCCGCCGCGATCCGCTCATAATCATCGGTGGAATTGATCAGAAAGCCCGGAATATCGCGGGTATTGATCGGCTCGAGCAACAGCTTGATCCCGGCCTCAGCCAGAAGCGGCGCGGCATAGGCGATATTGTCGATTAGCACGCGCTCGAGCGCGGCGCGATCATGCCCGGCCGGAGCGATGCCGGCGAGGCAATTGACCTGTTCGCAGCCGGTTGCCTTGGCGTAATCGATAGCTTTGGCGATGCCATGGCGGAATTCCTCGACCCGGTCGGGGTGGCAAGCGATGCCGCGTTCGCCCGCGGCCCAATCGCCCGCCGGCAGGTTGAATAGCGCCTGCACCAAGCCGTGCTGGTCGAGCAGGCGCCGCAAGGCTGCGGGATCCTGGTCGTAGGCGCCGACATATTCCACCGCCTTGAACCCATCGGCGGCCGCTGCCGCGAAGCGGTCCATGAAAGGCAGGTCGGGGTAAAGCATTGAAAGATTGGCTGAAAAGCGCGGCATGGATCAGGCTCCCTTGAGCGGCCCGGGATAGGTGATGAAATCGCCGCCACGGCAGGCCTTGAGATAGTTCAGGGCGTGCACTTGTCCCACCATTTCCAGCTCTTCGCGATAGACCGGATCGTGCCAGCCTTCGATGTCGATCGAGCCGGACCAGCCGGCCAGGCGCAATTCGGAAATGACGTCGGTCCAATTGGTATCGCCGAAACCCGGCGTGCGCATCCAGACGGCTTTCTCCTTGCCGCCATAGCCCTGCGACTTGATGACGTCCCAGCGGATGGTCGCGTCCTTGCCGTGCACATGGAAAAACTTATGCGCCCATTTGCGAATTTGCGGAATGGGATCAATGAGATAGACTATCTGGTGGCAAGGCTCCCATTCGAGCCCGAGATTGTCTTCCGGCACCTCGTTGAACATCATTTCCCAGGCGTCGGGATTGTGGGCAATGTTCCAATCGCCGGTTTCCCAATTGCCGCGCATCGCGCAATTTTCAAAGGCGATCCTGACGCCCTTGTCGGCGGCTCGCTTGGACAGTTCGGTCCAGACTTTCTTGAACTGCGGCAGGCTTTCGGGCAGCGGGCGATTGCGGATGCGGCCGGTAAAACCGGCGACGCAGGTGGCGCCGAAATGGCGGGCATTGTCGATTAGCGCTTCCCAACCGCGTAGGGTCTCAATGTCTTTTGGTTGTTCTTCCAAGGGGTTACCGAACATGCCCAGGGTCGAGATGGTCACATCGCGGTCGCCGATGACGTCCTTGAGGCGCTTGGCGAGTTCGGGGAGGTCCTTGTTCACGGTCTGCCAGAAATAGGGTTCGATGCTCTCGAAGCCATGCGGCAGGATCTTTTCGAGATAGCCGACGGGATCGGGTTCGTGGCCGCGGATCATGGTGCCGATGCGAATGGCTTTGGGGTCTAATGCCATGAAATATCTCCTAAATTGTAATTTCGACACGCCTGCCCTGCCCAAGGCTGTCGATGGCGCCGAGAACCATGGCGAGGCTCTTGATATTTTCTCGTCCCACCGTTTCCGGCTCCGGGCCGCCGCGGGTGGCGGCGATGAAATCGCTGATGACGCCGAGATGCCCGCCAATGCGGTCGGCGGGATCTAGCGCAGGAATTTCAATGACTTGCGTGTCGGGGAACAGCTTTCCGGCGACATGGAGCAGCGAGCGTTCGGCGCGGATGTTGTCGGCGCCGTCCCACAGGATGGAGCCGATCGTGCCGGTGATGCGCCAGGCGCTTTCCCAGCTGGTGCGGAAGCCTGGGGCGGCCCAGGAGCCACGGTAAGTCATTACGGCGCCTTGCGAAAATCGGAAGCTGGCGAAGGCCGAGGCGTCGCGCTGATACCAGGAACCGGCGGGATTCCATTCCTCGGCATAGACCGAGGTCGCGGCATCATCGATGACGAAGCGGGCGGCATCGAAAGTGTGGACGGCCATGTCGAGGAGGAGGACATGCGCCATCTGTTCGCGGAAGCCACCGAAGTGCGGATCGAGGAAGAAATCGCAATGCACGCCGGTGATATCCCCGATGGCGCCGGAGGCGACGAGGCGGCGGATACGGCGGAGTTGGGCGAGGTAGCGGCGGTTCTGGATGACGACGTGCAGACGCCCGGCGGCTTCGGCGCGAGCGACCAAATCGCGTGCTTGATCAAGGGTTTCCGCCATCGGCTTTTCCGACAGCACATGCGCGCCGGCGGCCAGGGCGGTGGAGACAATGCCGTGGCGAACGGCAGGAATGGCGACGTCGAGAACGATCTCCGGGGCGAGCTTATCCAACATCGTCTTGAGGTCGGTGCCGATCTCGGGATTGATGTTCTGCTCGGCGGCGCGGGCCTCGGCATTGGCCGGATTGATATCGACAATGCCGACGATATCGACGCCGCCGATGGTCTTGATGGCGTCGAGCCATTTGCGGCTCATGGCGCCGGCACCGGTAAGCACGGCACGCTGATTAAGTGTCATTTGGTTAGCGGACTGTTAGCGTTGAGAGAGCGGAAAGGCGCGTTCGGTGCAACATGCGCTTGTGGCGCGGATCGGGATTGGGCACGGCCGAAATCAGCGCGCGGGTATAGTCGGCGTCGGGGGCGGTACAGATCTTTTCGGCGGGGCCGACTTCGACCAGTTTGCCGCGATGCATGACGGCGACGCGGTCGCAGAAATAGCGGACGACCGAGATGTCGTGCGAGATGAAGATGAAGGAAAGATCGAGCCGGCTCTGGATCTCGAGCAGCAGGTCCAGGATCTGGCTGCGGGTGGACACGTCGAGCGCGGAGGTCGCTTCATCGGCAATGATGATGCGCGGATCGAGCGCCAGGGCGCGGGCAATGCCGATGCGCTGGCGCTGGCCGCCGGAGAAGGCGTGCGGATAGCGCTCCATGACATCGGGCGAGAGACCGACGAGGCGGAGCAGCTCGGCAACCTTCTCCTCGATCTGTTTGCCCTTGAGCTGGCCGTCGACGACCAGGGGGTCGCCGACGATCTGGCGGATGGTCATGCGCGGGTTGAGCGAGGCGAAGGGGTCCTGGAAGATCAGGCGGACATCGGCGTGGAATTTGCGCAGCTCGGATTTTGAGAGCGCGGTGACGTCGATCTCCGTGCCGTCCTTCTGGCGGTAGAGCACCTGGCCGGCGGTGGGTTCGACAACGCGCAGGATGAGACGGCCCAGCGTGGTTTTGCCGGAGCCGGATTCCCCGACCACGCCGAGATTTTCGCCGGCGTGGAGGACCAGGCTCACATCATCCACCGCCTTGAGGGCGAACTTCTTGGTGCCGAGAAAACCCTTGGAGCCGCCATAGACCTTGGTGAGGCCTTTGACCGTCAGAATGGGTAGCGGGGTGACCACCGCCTCGGCGCGGGCGTCGGCGGGTTGCTCGAGCTTGAGGGTCGAAGCGAGAAGGCGCTGCGTATAGGGGTGCTGGGGCGCATGGAAGATGTCGTCGACGCTGCCGGTTTCCACAATGCGGCCGAAGCGCATGACGGCGACATCGTCGGCGACTTCGGCCACCACGCCCATGTCGTGGGTGATGAGCAGCATGGCCATGCCGCGTTCGGTCTGGAGGCGCTTTATGAGGTCGAGAATTTCGGCCTGGGTAGTGACATCGAGCGCGGTGGTCGGCTCGTCGGCAATCAGGATATCGGGATTGCAGGCCAGGGCCATGGCGATCATGGCGCGCTGGCGCATGCCGCCGGAGAATTCGAAGGTGTAGCGGTCCGCCATTTCGGCCGGATTGGGAATTTCGACCTGGCCGAGCAGCTCGATGGTGCGGGCGCGGGCGGCGGATTTATCGAGCCGGGCATGGAGCCGCAGCACTTCATCGATCTGGCTACCGATGGTGTGGACCGGCGAGAGCGAGGACATCGGCTCCTGAAAAATCAGGCCGATGCGGGCGCCGCGCACCGCGCGGACTTCCGAGCTGTTGACGGCCAGCTGCGCAAGATCGACCTCGCGACCCTGGGTGCGCAGCATAATCTTGCCGCCGAGCATCACGCCCGGCCGATCGACAATGCGCATGAGCGAGCGGGCAGTGACCGACTTGCCTGAGCCGCTTTCACCCACGAGAGCCAGGGTGCGGCCACGATGCAGCTCAAAACTGACATCGCGCACGGCATGCAGGATATGGGTGCGCAAGTGAAAATCGAGCGACAGGTTTTCAACGCTGAGGACTGGCTGTTCCATAGTGTGCTCCTCAGGTCTCATAGGGATCGGCGGCATCGCGCAGGCCATCGCCGAAGAAGTTGAAGGACAGTACTGCGATCACCACGGCAAGGCTGGGCCAGATGAGCAGCCAGGGGGCGGTCGAGATGGAGCGGATATTCTGCGCGTCCTGCAGCAACACGCCCCAGCTGACCACGGGCGCCTTGAGGCCGACGCCGAGGAAGGAGAGCGAGGTTTCCGCAATGATCATTGAGGGCACGGCCAGCGTCACCACGGCCAGGATATGGCTGGTCAGCGAGGGCAGGATGTGGCGGAAGATGACGCGGCGCTCCGACGAGCCATCGAGCTTGGCGGCGGTCACGAAGTCCTCGTTGCGGAGGGAGAAAAAGCGGCCACGGACTTCGCGCGCCAGACCGGTCCAACCCAAGAGCGAGACGATGATGGTGATGACGAAATAGACGTTGATGGGTGACCAGGTGAGCGGGATGGCGGCGGCCAGTCCCAGCCAGAGCGGAATGGTGGGCATGGCGCTGACCACTTCGATGACGCGCTGAATAACGGTATCGACCCAGCCGCCGAAATAGCCCGAGATGGAGCCGAGTACGACGCCGAGAAACAGCGACATGCAGACCCCGATGAGGCCGATCGACATGGAAATGCGCGTGCCATAGATCAGCCGGCTGAGCAGGTCGCGGCC
The DNA here is from genome assembly GCF_044987315.1 of Devosia sp. ZW T5_3. Classification (NCBI taxonomy): domain Bacteria; kingdom Pseudomonadati; phylum Pseudomonadota; class Alphaproteobacteria; order Hyphomicrobiales; family Devosiaceae; genus Devosia; species Devosia sp. ZW T5_3. Next base: position 42,450 of record NZ_JBJDRE010000010.1, on the reverse strand, counting down.
GAGGCGATCGGCGCCGAGCAGATACATGGTCTGGCTGGGATCGAGCGGGCCGATCAGGTGCCGGTTGGATTCGAACAGGCCCCAGAACTTGTAGGCGGGACCTTCAACGAACAGGCCGACCGGGACGATGACATTCTCATCGACCACGAAGGTGCGACGCAGCGCGGCCTTGTCGATGGCGATTGTATAGCCCTTCACATGCAGCTGGAATTGGCCATCGGGCGTGAACAGACCAATGCTTTGCGGCGGGGCATAGGTGTATTGGGCGCGGCTGGTGTCTGGAAGACCCGGGGCCAGGAATTCAGCAAAGGCGCCGATGAGATAAAGGGCCAAAATAATGCCGCCACAGAAGAGGGCGACCTTCTGGCCGAGAAACTTGCGCCAGATCAGCGTCCATTGCCCGGCAGCGGCATCGGAAATGGGGTCCATGCCGGGCTTGAGGCCGGAAATGGCGGGGCCATCTTCGGCAAGCTTGGCGTCGAGGGCGGGAGACGTGGTCATTCCATCACCTCAATTATAGCGGATGCGCGGATCGAGCAGCGCCAGCAGGATGTCGGAAATGAGCATCCCCACCAGGGTCAGCACGCTCAGCAGCAAGATGAAACTGCCGGCCAGATACATGTCCTGCGCCACGAGAGCTCGCAGCAGCAGCGGGCCGGCGGTCGGCAGGTTCAAGACGATGGCGGTGATGGTGACGCCGGAGACCAGCTCGGGCAGCACCCAGCCAATGGCCGAAATGAACGGATTGAGCGCAATCCGTACCGGGTATTTCACGATCACCTTGTATTCGGGCAGGCCCTTGGCGCGGGCGGTGGTGACATAGGGCTTGGACAGCTCATCGGTGAGATTGGCGCGCAGGATGCGGATCATCGAGGCCGTGCCGGACATGCCGATGACCAGGATGGGAATCCACAAATGCATGATGAGGTCCCACAGCTTCCCCCAGCTCCAGGGCGCTTCGACATATTCGGGCGAGAAGAGACCGCCCACCGATTGGCCGAAGACGCGGAAGGAGACATACATCAGCGTCAGCGCCAGAATGAAATTGGGCACGGCCAGGCCAATGAAACCAAGGAAGGTGAAGACGTGGTCGCCCAGTGAATTGCGGCGCACGGCCGAATAGATACCGATGGGCAGCGACACGCCCCAGACCAGCAGCAGCGCGGCGAAGGAAATGGCCAGGGTCGACCCCATGCGCGACCAGATGATCTCGGAAACCGGCTGGTTCCATTCAAAGGAAAAGCCGAAATCGCCGCGCGTCAGGATGCCCAGCATCCACTTGCCATATTGCACCCAGATGGGCTGATCGAGCCCATATTGGCCGCGCAGGCGCTCCACCGTCGCCGCATCGATCGGCGCACCGCCATCGGCAAGCGTCGACATCAGCGAGGTGAGATAATCGCCCGGCGGCAGTTGGATGATGGCGAACGAAATGATCGACATGCCGAACAGGGTCGGGATCATGTAGACTAGGCGCTTGAGTATATAATTCAGCATTGCCGCTCCTCTTCCGGCTTTGCGGGTGGCCCGGCGCGGTGAGCGTCGGACCGTCTATTCTGTGGTTTCATCTCAGCCGGGCCCCTCTATTCCCAGCTCAGATGGACCACCTCCATGGTCTCGATATCGGGCACGCTAACCGTGGCGCGATTATCGGCGATGTCGAATGGCACAGCCTGGCCGCTGACCAGCAGGCGGGCGGACTTGACACTTTTGCCCTGGGGGATTTCGAGGGTGACGGTGAGCGGGCCGACCGGCCAGGTGTCGCGCAGCGGGCCTTTCATCATCATCGGATTGGTCAGGTTGAGCAGGCACAGCGCCCGGCCCTTGTCGTCGCTATGCAGGCCCACATCGAAGACACCGCGGCCGGTGACCTCGATTTCGGGCCGCTTGCCCAGCGCCCATTTGACGGCATTGGCGATCAGCCGCCCCTGATCGGGCGCCATATAGGTCCAGAACACTTCCCCGATATTCCAGGGGATATAGACCACGCGCCCGCCGGCTTCGGTGGTGCGGGCGGCGACGCCAACGCCTTGCGGCGGCAGGCGCGGATAGACTTCTTCCATCGGCAGGTCGGGGAAATCGGGGATGGCGAGGAAGGGCTGCTCGATCTCGGCAATGGGCGCGACCTCGACGACTTCGGTGCCGCCGATAATGCGCTGGGCGCCGTCATAGCCCTGGTTGATGGGATGGCTACCATTGAGGGCGACATAGGAATTGCGCACGCCGCTGCGCGGCGGGCTTTTCATGGTGACGCCAAACACATCGGCCAGGCCGAAATCGCCGCGGGCGGCACCTTTCTCGTCATGGAGCGAGGTCTGGTGGGCGGCAACCACACTGCCGCCGGCGGCGACGAAATCGCGCAACGCCTGGCATTGGGCGTCGGACAGATAGGTGGCATTGGCCAGGATGACGAGCTTGTAACGGCTCAGCGTCTCGGCACTCATGATCTGGTCGGAGAGGAATTCGAAGGGCAGCCTCGCCTCGACCAGGGCGTGGTAGAAGCCCAGATCGTTCAGCTCCGCCAGATGCCGCTTGTCGGGGTCCCAGTGGCGCAATGTGGTTGCCGGATCGATGATGGCAATCTCGGCCGATGGCAGCATGGAGCCGATCACCGGCTCGACCTCGGCATGCAGGTTGAAGGCATTGGCGACGGGCTGCACCCAGCGATCGTCGGGGATGCAGGCATTGAACTTGGTGAACCAGGGGAACAGGCCCTGCGTGATGCCGGCATGCACCCATTGCTCGATTTCGGGGCCGGTCTGCACCGAATCCTTCCAGCGCGGGATTTCCTCGGGGCCGATCGAGGTGATCAGGCCCACCGGACGATCGCGGAAGGTGGCGCGGATGCGCTTGCCATTGCGGCCAGCCGACCAGGCGGGCTCGACATTGCGGCGGCCCTGGTGATCGACGAACAGGATGGGGCAGTGCTTCTTGATGACCGAGAGGTCGAATTCCATGAGCGAGGAGCCGCTCATATTGGGAATGAAGCTGGCATGCGGGCGCACCTTTTTGACCTCATTGTCCCAATGGGCAACGAGCTTGGTCAGCGTGGTGCGGCGCCAGGCGGCCCAGGCCTGCCAGACGGGGTCCGAAGCGGTGCTGGTTTCGGGCAGGTCATACCCGCTGGCGGCGCGGAAATTGTCCTCGCAGGCCTTGCAATAGCAGACGCCATGCCCCTGCCAGCGATTACCGAACAGCGCGTCGATATCGTATTTTTCGGCGATCTCGACGATGACCTGGGTCATGAAATCGAAATTGTAGCTCGAATAGGCGCAGGTGACGAAAATGCCGGGCATGGCCCAGTGTTCGCGCGGCTGCCGGTCCACGGTCAGCGAGACCCATTCGGGATGCGCCTCGGCGGCATCGGCATGGATGGCGTGGGGATCGACGCGGGCCATGACATGCATGTCGAGCTTGCGCGCCTCGGCCACCAGCGTGCCGAAGGGATCGGTATCGCCGATGAATTTGGAGACATAGTGCAGCGGGATTTCGCTGGGGTAATAGGCGATATAGCCGCCGGCCGACAGGCAGATGGCATTGGATTTAGTGCGCTTGAACACATCGACCCAGAAGGCGGGGTCATAGCGCTGCGGATCGTCCTCGACGAATGTGAGCTGGGTCCAGCGCGTGGCGGTCTTGTACCAGTCGGGCGTGCGCAGGCTGGACGCAGCTGGGCTGTCTTCGATCTTGAGCATCGGGGCAATCCGGGAAAGGTCGTGGTGTGGGAGGCGCCGGCGGCATCGCACCGCCGGCGGATGGCTGGGGTCAGCTGATGTAATATTGCTCGGGATTGGTCGGCGCCGGCGTCGGGTAGCCCCAGGAATTGGGCATGGACGGCGCAACGTTCTTGAGCCGGTTGGCGACGATGCCATAGCCATCGAGCGGCAGGGTGACGCCGAAGACGTAGAATTCGTCCGCGGCGATCTGCAGGATCTCCTTCATGAGCTCCTGCTGCTTGGCAGTGTCGCTGGTCTGGCGCAATTCGTTATAGGCTTCGAACTGGCGCTTGGTGGCCGCCGGCGGCTCGACCGCATCGGGCGAGGACGGATCATTGTACCAGATCTGCCAGCCCTTGGCGTACATGGCCTCGGTCGTATTGGGGAAGAAATAGCGCGGATCGAGAATGGCGACGATGCCGCCATTGCCGCCGAACTTGTGCACGGTGGCATCGTATTCCCCGCCCTGGCGGACGCGGACTTCCCACAGCGAGCGATCCATGGTGCGCATCTGCGCATCGATGCCGGCAGCGCGGATCATCGGCAGCACGAGCTGGAAACTGTCGACAAAGGTCTGGCGGACCTGGTCGATCTCGAAGATCAGCGTGATGCGATTGCCGTTCTCGTCGAGCCGATAGCCCTCGCCGTCCTTGTTGGGGACGACGCTGTCGAGCAACTCATTGGCCTTGGCAAGGTCGAACGCGGTATATTGGGTGGCCAATTGCTCATTGTAGAGCGGGTCTTCCGGCCGCACCGAAGGCTGGGCGGGCGCGCCCTGGCCGATGAAGACCGTATCGATCACCGCCTGGCGATCGATGGCGTGGGACAGGCCGGCGCGGAAATTCTTGTTCTGGAACAGCGCGCGCTTGACCGGATCCTTGTGGGTCAGGTTGAGCTGGAACACCATCTCGTTGGGCTCGGTCGAGGTGGTGGTGTAAAAACCATATTGGCCGGTTTCCTGCCCGTCATAGAGCACGGCCCGGTTGGCGGGGGTGCAGATCCACTGATCGATCAGGTCGATCTCGCCCTGCAGCGTTTTCAGCAACAGCACTTCATTGTCGGCAGCCACGGCATAGGTGATGCGATCGAGATAGGGCAACTGATTGCCCTCGCTGTCGACCTTGAAATAATAGGGATTGCGCTGGGCGATGGCGAATTCGGCTGACTCGCCGATGGGCTGGGTGACGGTCCAGCCATAAAGGGTCGGCATCTCCTTGTTCTTGAAGATTTCGCCATCGACGGCGATGCCGCTCTTGATCTGGAACAGCTGCACCCAGCCGGTCATGCCCTGATCCCGCGCGATCTGGTCTGCATCGGGATTGTACTTGATGTGGAACTGCTCGAGATAATGGCGCGGCGTGCGCGTGGTGCGGTCGTCATTGGCCCAGGCCAGGCGCAGCGGCAGCAGGCCATTGGGCTGGCTGAAGACGATGCGGAACGTGGTGGCATCGACCTTTTCAAACTTGGCCTGGGTGCCATCGGGGGAGCGCAGATGGCCCTGCGGGGACGGCGTCAGCTCCTCGTTGAGCATCACGTCTTCATAGAAGAACATGATGTCATCGGTGGTGAAGGGCTGCCCATCGGACCATTTATGGCCTTCGCGCAGCTTGAACGTATAGGCCGAGGCGTCGGCGCTGGCCTCGAAGCTTTCCGCGACATTGGGGATGACGCCCAGGAAATCGGGCGTGTAGCGCACCAGCGGCTCATAGCCCTGGTAGCGATGCATCATGTTGAGCGAGCCGCCGCCCACCAAAGCCGTCCGCAAATCCCCGCCATAACGGCCAACGCCCTCGAAGGGCTCGACCACCATGGGATTGAGGGGCAGCCGCTCGGTCACGGGCGGCAATGTGCCGGCTGCCACGGCCTCAGCAAGGGCCGGCGCCTCCTTCGCCGCAGCCTGGGCGAAACTGGGCATGGCGGGTAAGACAAGCGCCGCACCGCTGGCGGCCAGAAAGGTTCTGCGGGAAATCCTGGTCATCGTTTTCCTCCTCATCCGCGACACTCTTTTCGAGCGCTTATTCTGGAATAACGATAACGTGCAAAGTTGCGTCTGTTAGGTCAATAACCTTCGTTCAAGAATTTTTTGTTCTTACAAATTTCCTATATCATATTGATATATAATCATAATTTATGACGCAACTTTCGCAACTTGCAATAAATAAGCGGCATGCTATTACCTAACAAATCTTAGGAAGGCATCCGTGAGCAAAATCACCCTTCAGGCCATCGCCGACCAATTGGGCATTTCCAAATTCGCCGTCTCGCGCGCTTTGTCCGGCAAGGTTGGCGTCAGCGAGCAGACCCGTGCGCTGGTGCGCAGCAAGGCGGTGGAGCTGGGCTATTTCAAGGGTGCGGGCGCCGCGCCGCGCGCCGCGATCCACATCGTCTTTCACGATCATGACCCGGTAAACAGCGAACTGTGGATGCAGATGCAGAACGGCATCCAGTCCGAAGCCGCCCTGTCGGGCTATGAAGTGCAACTGCATTGGACGCGCAGCGCTGAGCAGATCGAGAACGTCGCCAGGGCCAGCGCGGGCATGGTGCTGGTCGGCCAGCATGGCGAGGAAACCCTGGCCGCACTCCGGCGCACCCGCAAGCCGGTGGTGCGGCTGGGCTGGGTGTCCCCCCTCGATCCGGTCGACCAGGTTACCGGCGCCGACCACGAGGCCGGCAGCGCCATCGGCCAATATCTACGCGAGCGGGGCCACCGCATTGTCGGCTTCGTGCATGGCACGCGCGTGCTGCGCGGCCGCATGGAGCGCCTGTTCGGTCTGAACGAAGCCTATGTGGGTTGCCCGGGCGCGCGGGTGCATGAAATCCAATATGGCGAAGAAGGCTTTGCCACCGCTTTCAAGACCTTGCTGGACGAGGGAGATCGCCCCACGGCCCTGTTCTGTTCGCATGACGGGCTGGCCGTGCATGTCATCTCCGAGCTGCACCGGCTCGGCTACAAGGTGCCCGAGGATATTTCCATTATCGGCTATGGCGATTTCGCCGCGGCGCTGCAGATTTCCCCGCCTCTCACCACCATTCGCCTGCCAGGCGAGGACATGGGCATAGCCGCTTTCCGCCTGCTGCTCGAACGCATGAACAGTTCCCGCCGCCAATTGCCGCCCCAGCGCGTCATGATCGTGCCCAAGCTGATCGAGCGGGAATCCGTGTTCCGGCTGCAGCAGGATTAACATCCCACAGTCCAGACGTGCCTTTGCGCATAATAAATGGCACAATCGCATAAGCCGTTATTGGTGTAGGCCCGCGCGCCATGCGGCAAAGGCTTGGGGCGCGGATTGACCTTCTGGGGGCGGGTGGATGCAGGATTGGCTGTTTGCCAGTGGCGATAGCAGGTGGAGGCATGATTTCGGCCGGCACGAGCGGATCAATTTCGCCGCCGGGCCGGTGCGGGCCTTCATGGAACAAAAGCAGATGTTCCCCGGCATCCTGCTCTATCGCGCCGGAACCGATGGCAGCAGCGCCTTTCGCATTGCCATGGAGGGCGTGTCCAATACCGGCCAAATGGTGCTGGGCGGCATGCTGGGTGGGGCCGGCACGGTGGCCATGGAGGGCTGCGACGAGCAGAGCTGGCGCGAGGAGGGCCGGTTCTTTTCGCTGACGCCGATCGAGCGCCGGGTCGTCTATGACGTGCGGGCGCAAGGCGATTGGCAGGCCGTGGCCATTCGGCTGGAAGAAGAGGCGCTCGATTTCCTGGGCGCCGAGAATGACCTGCCGCCGGCGGTGCGCGAGGCCCTGAGCGGCAAGCGCAACGACATGGCGGCGACGGCGCCGCTGCCCGCGCCCATGCGCACGCTGGCGCAGGCCCTGCTGCGGCCCGCTTATGGCGGGGCCATGGCCCATATCTACCGGCAGGCCAAGGTGCTCGAATTGCTGGCCCATCAATTCGATATTCTGGGTGAAATGCGCACCGGTCTCGCCATGCCGCTGGGGCCTGAACTGCGCCGGGTGCGCGAAGCGCGCGAGCGGCTATTGGCCGACCTGCGCGACCCGCCGGACCTGGCGAGCCTCGCCGCTGCGGTGGGCATGACGCCAAGGCGACTGAACCGCAGCTTCCGGCTGCTGTTCGGCACCACCATTTTCGACTATCTGCGCGATGCCCGGCTGGATGCCGCCCGGGCGGCGCTGGAGGCCGGCTCCACCCTGCCGCTCAAGCAATTGGCCTGGGAGCTGGGCTATAATCAGGCGAGCAATTTCGTCACCGCCTTCCGCCGCCGCTTCGGCGTGCCGCCCGGCTATTACCGCCGCGTCCGCGAGAGCGACCGCTAGGCAGAAATCGACCTTCGGCTTTCTGATCGCCGCGCTCCAATCCTCTCTCTTTCGGGGGGTGTTCACGCCAGACGCTTTTAAGAATGCGGTGTCATCCCGGCGCAGGCCGGGATCCATGCTGAAGGCTATCCGAGCACCCCATGCGCGGGGAGAACACAGCATGGATTCCGGCCTGCGCCGGAATGACACCGTGGTTGGTATGAGTCCCGGGCAAACGCCCCCCTCAAGGGGAGGGAGGCAGATCGGGGTGTCGCCTGCCCTGCGCCGATTATGCGGGACGGCAAATGTTATGCTGCAGCGTTCCCCGCGTTGATCGCGGGCGCGCGGGCAACTACCGCAGCCTTGAGGCTCCCCGATTTGGGAGCGAGGGCAAGGGGCTGCAGGGGATGAAGACGAGACGGAAACGGCTGGCCGCGTTGCGGCGTGGCACAGCGCTGGTGGCAATCGCCGGGACCGGTGTACTGATCGGGATGCCGCGCACCGAGGCGCAAAGCCGCATCGATTACGTCTATTCGGTCGAACCGAGCCCGGGAGGCGCCTTTTTGTCCGGTATCAACCGGGCGGGCACCCATGTGATCGGGCAATGGCACAAAGAGTCGTCGGGCTTGGCCCGGGCAACGCTATGGGGGCCGGACGGCGAGCCGGTTGATCTCGATACGGATGTCTTCTCCAGTTCTTACGCCACCGGCATTTCGGACGATGCTTCGGTGGTCGTTGGCTACAATACCGCTTTAGCTGTACCGGGAGCGTTCCGCTGGAGCGCCACTGAAGGCATCGAATATATCGGCACACTCGGCGGCAATCGAAGCTGGGCCTATGACGTGTCCGGTGACGGCAATATTGTTGTCGGCCGCGCCAGCCGTGCCGATGCCGACATTCGGGGTTTTGTCTGGATCAATGGTGCCACGACCGGTGTTGCCGGCAACGCGCAGATGTATCAGCTGCAGGAACTCAGCAATCTCGCGACGGATCACTATGTCGAGGGTATCTCCCGCGACGGTCGCTATGTAATCGGCAGCGAGAACGGTGCCGATGGCTGGCAACCCATACGCTGGGATATCGACGACATCGAAAATGGCAACGGCGACGTCATGGGATTGGGCACCCTGACCGGCACGGGCGGTGACTACGCCTTCGGGTCGGATATCTCCGACAACGGCAATGTGGCGGTGGGATACAGCCACGACGACAACGGTGACTACCACGCCTTTCGCTGGGTCGAAGGAGCCACCGGTGGGGTGGCCGCCAACGTGCAGATGTACGATCTGGGGACGCTGGGCGGCGACCACAGTTGGGCCTACGCCCTCTCGGGCACCGGCGACGCCGTGGTCGGAGAATCAGTGCTCGCCGACGGAACAAATGCGGCGTTCCGGTGGAGCGAAGCGACGGGGATGGTCGCTGTTTCCGAATGGCTGGAAGCCGCCGGAGTCGCGATCGGAACAGATCACCTGATAAGCGCCAACGACGTATCGGGCGACGGCAATGTCATCGTGGGCCGGATGTCCACGCCGGATGGCGAATTCAGGGGCTATATCGCCCGGGTCATTCCGCCCGATCCTGGTCCTGGTCCTGGTCCTGGTCCTGGTCCCGGTCCGGGCCCGGGACCTGGCCCTGGCGGTGGTTTGATGGACATCGAGGAGTATCATCACTCGCTGTTTTCGAGCACCCAGATTGCCAATGCCGGCCAGTTTCTGGCCTGGTTGCCGTTTAATGGCGCCCATCACCGGCCGCTGCTGAGCCAGAAAAGCCTGTCGCAGGACTCCTGCGTCTGGGCGACGGGCGATCTGGCCCGGCATGGCGATAGCGGCACGGGGCTCGGCCTGGCCGAAATCGGCGCCTGTACCGACCTGTTCGGCGGCGCGGTGCGCGCCGGCATCAGCGTGGGCACCAGCCATTCCTGGCAGGATCTGGCCCATGGCGGCCACAGCGATCTGTCGGGGCAATATCTGCTGGGGGAAGTGGATTGGCAGCCCGATGGCACGCCCTTGCTGTTCTCGCTCACCGGCATGCTGGGCGGCTGGCAGGCCGAGCTGCATCGCGGCTATAGCAATGGCGCGGCGACGGCCTATTCCGACGGCCAGACCGATCTGGGCAGCGGCGTCATCCGGCTGCGTGCCGACTGGCTGGAAGCGGCCACCATCGGCAATACCACGCTCAACCCATGGGCCTCCATCGCGGCCGGGCGCACCGATATTGATGGTTTCGTCGAAAGCGGTGGCCCCTTCCCCGCTCGCTTCGACGGACAATCGCTGACCTCCTATGAGGCGCGGCTGGGCCTGACGGCGGTGACCGAATTCTCGGCCAGCACCGCGCTGAGCACGACTTTGGAAGTCGCCCACCGTGTCGGGGATGGGGCGGCAGCCAACGGCAATGTGATCGGGCTGTTCGACTTCAGCATGGGCGGCGGCCAGCAGGGCCAGACCTGGCTGCGGATCGGCGCCGATCTCGATCACAAACTGAGCGACAATGTCGGCCTTTCGCTATCGGTCAATGCGGCAACCCGTGGCCAGGATGCCAGCATTGGCGGCAGCCTTGGCCTCAAAGCGGTATTTTGAGGATGCGCGCGATGATCACAATGTTCAGATCGGTATCGCTGGGCTTCTTTGCGGTGCTGGCTTTGACCGGACCGGGCTGGACCCTCGACCAGCGGGAAGCCGAAATTGTCGTGGGCATTATGGAGCAAGTGGCCGCCATCAGCGGCGAGCCCATTTATTATGGCGGAGGCGGCGAATTGTTTGACTATGATACCCAGAACGGCGAGCTGATCCCCGCCGCGGGCTTTGACCACGACAGCTGGATCACCGCCCATGACGCGGTGCTGACCGGCTTCATGGCGAGCATTCCGGAGCCCGAATTCGACGCCATCTTTGCCGGGCCGCTGGCGCAGCTGGACGCCAGCACCAGCCTGTCCGCCGAACAAAAAGCCGCTATCCGCGCCGATCTCGAGCCCGAAATCGCCGCGGCACGGGTAGCGCGCGAGAGCGGGCGGGCTTATGCCGACGCCGTGCGGCCGCTGCTGCCGCGGCTGCAGGTGCTGGTGTTCGGCGAATAGCCCTGCGTGGTCCTCAGGCGTCGATAGCGCCGTTGACCACGATCTGGGGAACCTTGAAGCCCATGGCGATCCACGCCACCAGCAACTTGCGGTAGAAACCGGCGGTGGCGAGGGCTCCCGAGGGCACGTCGTCCGGCACGCTTGAGCGGTCGGGGGCGTCCTGGATCATGGTGCGCAGCTGCAGCGGCGGCAGTTCGCCGGATGGCCACAGATTGCCGTAGAGGCTGAGCCAATGGCCGCCTTTGAATTCCAGAAACAGCGGCGTGTTGCAGCAGGAGGCCAGCACCCGCCGCGTCGTCGCGTCGGGACCGAGGCGGAATGCGCTGAGATTGTCGGCGCCGGCGAGAACGCTGACCCGGTCCTTGCGGTAGAGCACATAGCGCGTACCGCCCTGCGGCGTGAGAATAGGCTGCGGCAGATCGAGCGCTCCGAGCCTTTTGCCTGCCTCGCTGCAACTGGTGCAGTGGCATTCTGTGCTGATGATAGGCGTGCCGCGCACCTCGAGGCGCACGGCTCCGCAGGCGCAACTCAACTGGGTCGTATTCATGGCCATGGCCCCTCCTCCACAATCAAACTAGACGGTTTGGTTCCGTAAATAAAAACTAGACGGTACAGTTTGATTGTGTCAAGCAGGATTTGGCGATGGAGTGCGACAATGCCGATAGCAGACAGCGAGATCCCGGCCGGCACGCGCTCGGAGCGCAAGCAGGCGGCCATTGTCGGCGCGGCGGCCGAAGTCTTTCTGAGCACGGGCTATGCCGGCGCCAGCATGGACGAAATCGCCAGCCGCTCCGGGGTGTCCAAGCAGACCGTCTACAAGCATTTCACCAGCAAGGAGGCGCTGTTCATTGCGGTGATGGGCCAGATGATGGGCGAGGCCGATATCGCGGTGCATCAGGGCCTGCCCAAGGTGGAGAACCGCGCCCAGCTTGAGGCCTATCTGCTGGATTATGCCGTGCGCCAGCTCGCCATCGTGCTGACGCCCGGCCTGATGCAATTGCGCCGGCTGGTGATTGCCGAGGCCCAGCGCTTCCCCGAACTCGCCAGGCAGCTTTATGCCCGCGGCCCGGCCCGAGCGGTCGAGGCCATGGGCGCCGCTTTCGAACAATTGGCCGCAAAAAATCTGCTGCAATTCTCCGATGCCAGCATGGCGGCATCCCAGTTCAACTGGCTGGTCATGGCCGACCCAGTCAACCGCGTCATGATGCTGGGCGACGCGGCGCTGCCAAGCCAGGCTGAAATCCACCGCCACGCCGAAGCCGCGGTGGCGACGTTCCTTGCCGCATTCCTGCATCCAGACCAGCGGTGAACGGGCCGGGCCTTGTGTCATCAAGCTGATATGGACAGGATAAGAGTGCGGCACCAAAATTCGGGGTCTCATGAACATGCGCGCCGGGGCTTCCTTTGAAGAAGCGAACGTCGTCGAAAACTACGTCTTTCGGCCGCCCTATCCGCATGCTTTGTTCCAAAGGCTCCTTGAGATCGCGCCAGCCCGCACGGCCCTGCTCGATATCGGCTGCGGCCCAGGGAAAATCTCGCGCCCCATGGCCCGGCACTTCGAGCGGGTAACCGCCGTCGATCCTTCCCGGGCCATGATCGCGCTCGGCCGATCCATGCCGGACGGCGATGCACCCAATATCGAATGGGTAGAAGGCTTTGCCGAGGACTTTCCGATCGCGGACCGGAGGTTCGACCTGACGGTCGCGGCGGCGAGCATCCACTGGATGGATCACGAGCGGCTGTTTTCCCGCCTCGTGGCGCATGGACGTCCCGGCCATGTCGTGGCGGTGGTTGCGGGCGACGACGCGTTCGAACCGCCATGGCGCGCAGATTGGGTCAACTTCCTGGAGCGCTGGGTGCTGGCGGTCACGGGCGAGCCGTTCGACCCCGTTGGCAAACCGCGGCAATGGGATCGTTACGCCGCGCACCTCGACATCAAGGGCGAAGAGTATTTCGTCTCCGCCCCGTTTGAGCAGACCGTGGACGCGTTCATTGCCTGCCAGCATTCGCGCGATACATTTGCCCCCTCAAAGCTCGGCGCCCGGCTCCCGGACTTTGACCGCGAGCTCGAGCAAATCCTGCGCCCCCATGCCAGTGCCGGCTGGCTGACATATCGCGTGCGCACCAAATTGGTCTGGGGGAGGATCAAAGCGGATTAAATGCGCCAGCCCCGGGCAAACCATCTTGTCAGCCGCGAAACGCGGGCACGCTCCTGGTGCAGCGGCTTGACACAGGCCAGCTGCAACGGTTCGATCTTACCCCCAGCAGGACCAGCGACAAAGGAGCGACCGTGATGCGACCCCTCATCTACTCCATCAACGTCACCCTCGATGGCTGCGTCGACCACAGCGCCATCCCTTCGGACCCGGCGCTGCAGGAGATGATGCTGCGGGCCACCCATCTGCACGCCACCGAAACCATTGGCCGGGCCGATGCGCTGCTCTTTGGTCGCGTCACCTACCAGATGATGGAAGCGGCGTGGCGCCTGGAGACGCGAACCATGACGCCGCCCGACTGGACCGAACCTTTCGCGCGGACCATCGACGCGATGAAGAAATACGTCGTTTCAAGCACGCTCGGCCAGGTCGGCTGGAACGCGGAGCTGCTGAGCGACAATTTGAGCGAGGCCGTCCAGCAGCTCAAGCAGCAACCGGGCAAGGCGTTGTTCACGGGCGGCGTGAAGCTGCCGATGGCGCTGGCAGAGCTCGGCCTGATCGATGAATACGAATTCGTGGTGCAACCCAGACTTGCCGGTCACGGTCCCACCTTGTTCGCCGGGCTCGCAAAATATATCGAGTTGAAGCTCGTTGACCGCAAGGAGCTCAGCTCAGGCGCCGTCGCGCTACGCTACGAGCCACGACGCTAGCGGCGCCCGCGGAGCCCGACATTTCGCCACAACCCAGGCGGCACGCTTGCCGCTTGCACGGCATGAGCGGGGCAATGGATGGTGCCGTCAGGGCGAGCACCGAGGCCGTCGGCAGTAGGCGTCGGCAGCCCATGCCCACCGGGAAGTCCCTGCCAAGTTCAATTGTTCAGGCGCAACAGCATCTGGGCCGGAGGGTCACCATGCCGTCACGGGGCTGGGACATAGTGCCTTCATGCAGCGCAATATGGCTAAAAGCACAACACCCGACCGGCTTCGCAGCGCCTGCGAGGAGCTGCTGAAGGCGGCCACTCACCCCGAAGTCGTGACCGTGCGCAGCATAGCGCAGCGCGCGGGCACCAGCATTGGTGCGGTCAGCTATCATTTCGGCAGTGTCGAGCAGTTGATCTTCTCGGCTGCCGAACGGGTCTATCTCAGGCTCAATGCCGAGCGCCTGGCCTTGCTGCAGGCCGCGGTACAGCGCGCGCACCCTGCCCCTGCGCCGGTCGAGCACATTATCGTGGCGCTGATCGGTCCCTCGATCCGCTGGAGCCTGGATCCACGCTCGAGCTATAGCGTGCTCAGGCATATGACCACGATTGCCCAATCGAGCGATCATCCCGAGATTTTCCGGCCGATGGTCGAGGATATCGACCACCATCGCCTGTTCATCCCGCATTTTCGCAAGATCGCGCCCTGGCTGAGCGACGTGGACATCGGCTTTCGCATCTCGTGCCTTTTGGGGGTGCGCTCGCAGATGACGCGCAGCCGGCAGCGGACGGATGAGCTGACCGACCACAGGCTTGACCTGAGCGATCCTAATGTCGTGCTGGCTCAAGTCGTGGCTGCGACAGCGCCCATGTTCACCGCGCCTCCCACGCATTCAAACACTGTTCCAAACTCGTCACGTCACTGAGACGAGACCGGCATAGGTCGTGTCCCAGCAAAGGGAGCATGGCCGATGGGCGAGACCAGTTTCATCCACATCACCGACCTGCATGTCGGCAATCCAGCGGTTGCCGACGATCATCTGTTCAGCGACACCGCGGCGACGCTGACCCGCGTGCTTGAGCTGATCGGCAGCATGGAGCAGGCGCCCAAATTCATCATCGCCAGCGGCGACCTCACCAATCGCGGCGACGTCGGCAGCTATCGCCAGCTCAGATCGATCATGTCGGCCACCGATCTACCCGTAGTCTACGCGCTGGGCAATCACGACACCCGCCCCGGCTTTTACCAGGGCATGCTGGATCGAAACGTCGATCTCGATATGCCCTATGACCATGAACAGGTGATCGGGGGCGTGCATGTCATCACGCTCGATACCAGCACTCCCGGCCAGATCGGTGGTTCTATCGAGCCGGAACAATTCGCCTGGTTGGAAGCGGCACTCGCCGCCAATCCCGACCTGCCCAAGCTGATCGTGGCGCACCACGCCCCCGCGCTCGGCGATACGCCGCCCTGGGATCATTGGCGCACGATCGAGTTCAGCCAGTCGCAAAAGCTGGCCGAACTGCTCAAGGGTCGCAATGTGTTGGGCATACTTTCCGGCCATATCCACCATGACCGTTTCTCGGTGTGGTACGGAATTCCCGTTATCGTCGGCATGGGCCAGCATGCGGCGACCGACATCCTGACCTCTGATGTGCTGCGCATGGTGGAAGGCGCCTCGTTCGGCATCGGCACCATCCGCCGCTCCGGCCTTACTATGGCACTGGTGCCCTTGCCCCAGACCCGGGCCGAACTCAATCGCTACGACCTCAAGCTGCTCCGGCAAAAGCAGGAATCGGCTCTCGCCGAGGCCGCTGCAAGCTGATCCCTCCCCAAGGACAATCGCCATGATCAAACGCAATTTCCTCAAGCTTCTGGCCGGCGCGAGCCTGGGCTTTACCACCCTTTCCGGCATGGCCTTCGCACAGATGGCCGATGCCATTACCGAACCGGTGACCATCACCTTCTACAATTACAACCTGGCAACTGCGAGCGCCGGTGCAGATGCCACGCGCGAGCTGCTGGCCAAGTTCGAAGCAGAAAACCCCAATATCAAGGTCGAAACCGTTGGCGTGCCGTCCAACGAAATCGTTACGCGGCTCCAGGCCGATATGGCCGCAGGCCGGCAGCCGGATGTGGCCCAATTGGTGTTCCGCGACCTTTACTACATTGCCAGTGATCTGGGCGCCAACGCGCTGGAAGATATGACGGGCGCTGATGGCTATGCCGCGCTCGCCGACGGCATGCTCCCGCGTGGTCTGGACCTGGGCAAGATCGACGACAAGACCTATGGTCTTGCCTACACGTTCTCGACGCCGATCCTTTATTACAATGCCGACCTGTTCCGGCAGGCGGGTCTCGATCCTGACAATCCGCCCAAGACCTGGGCCGAGGTCAAGGCAGCTGCCGAAGCCATCGTAGCCAAGACCGACGCGGAAGGCTTCTTCCCCGGGGCTTATGGCCCGGCCGATGGCACTTTCGTCTACCAGGCGATCCTGATGTCCAATGGCGGCAAGGTGCGCGATGGCAATACGCTGACCTTTGCCAATCCCGAGGGCATCGAGGCTGTGCAGATGCTGCGCGACATGGTCGATAGTGGTGCACATGCCCGGCTCGACCCGACCAATCCAAGCGAAGCCATGGCCGCGGGCCAGCTCGGCATGTTCCTCTATACCAGTGCCGTGCAAAACAGCCTCTCCACCGCTTCGGAGGGCAATTGGGAGCTCCGCGTCGCCGCCATGCCGAGCTTTGGAGACAAGCCGACCGCGCCGACCAATTCGGGCAGTGCGCTCTATGTCTTCTCCAAGGACCCGGTCAAGCAGCGGGCATCCTACGAGCTGATGAAATTCCTCACCTCGAAATACGGCTACACGATCATCACCAGTAAGATCGGCTACCTGCCGCTGCGCCTCGATATCGTGGACGATCCGGAATTCCTGGGTCCGTGGACGCAGAGCCACCCGCTGATCCGCCCGAACCTGGAGCAGCTGTCGCGCCTCACCCCCAATGTCGCCTTCCCCGGCCCGAACTACCGCCAGGCCGAGGCCATGATGAAGGAATCCGTCGTCGAAGCGGTGCTTGGTGATGGCGATGTCACCGAAGTGCTCAGCTTCGCCCAGGACAATGCCCAGAGCCTGATGCCCTGACCCCTGCCGGGCGCGGCCAAGCCGCTGCGCCCATTTCTTCGCACTGTTTGGAGGCCGCCATGAGCTTGGCAGCGACGCGTCACTGGCCCTTGCCAGACACCCACAATATCCGCGACCTGGGCGGCTATGCCCGCAGCAATGGCGGCACCACCCAATGGGGCCGCATCCTGCGCGGCGAGGCCTTGCATCCCCTGCGCGACGACAGTGTTAGCAGGCTCATCGATGATGGCCTGACGCTGGTCATCGACCTGCGTGGTCCCCATGAGACCGGTCTAACCGCCCACCCATTTCGCGAACACACAACAGTCGCCTATCGCAATGTCCCGCTGTTCGACGCCCTGGCCCCGATCGCCATGAGCGAGACGCCGTTCGACATGGCGCGGCGCTATTGCGACGCCCTGGACAAATGCGGCACGCAGCTGGCCGAGGTATTGCGGGCCATCATTGCTGCGCCGCTGGGGATCGTGCTGTTTCACTGCACGGCCGGCAAGGATCGTACCGGCATTATTGCCGCGCTCCTGCTGCTAATTGCTGGTGTCGACCGCACTGACATCGTTGCTGATTATACGCTTACCGCGGCGGCAGACGGTCTGATTGGCCAATTGCGCGAGCGGGCTCTTTCAGCCGGCGGGCGGCCCGAACATGTCGAACGCGTGCTCGCCAGCGATGGCGCGACCATGCTGGCCATGCTCGACCATCTCGAAACCGCCCATGGCGGGATCGACGCCTTTCTGGCGGGGATCGGCCTGTCCCAATCCGAGGTGGCATTGCTGGCCGAGCGGTTATGCGGTTGACCGCCTCAAGCGGCGATGGCGGCCCAGCACATGGCCGCCACCAATTGCCGGTCCGTGGCGCTCAGCGTGGTCTCGGTCATCCGGCGGCGCTTGAGCGTGTTGCGGATGGAGCCGCGTACAAAGCTCATGATCATGGTGGGAGGACCAGCGCGGACCACGCCGGCTGCCTGCGCCGTCTCGATCATGGCGATGCCGTGCTCGACGAAGGCAGCGAAAATGGTCCTGGCATCGCTCAGCGTGATCAGTGGGTTATTGTCGAGATAGTCGAACAGAACCGCGCGATCGGCGTCCTCCCAGATGAAGTCGATATAGTTCTCGATATAGCGGCGAACCGGCTCTTCTCCGTCGCTGTCGGGATCGGGCGGGGTCACCAGGCGCTCGGTCATCAATTCGGTGACGCGCGTATAAACGCCCAGCACCAGCGCTTCCTTGGAGTCGAAGTAATTGTAGAGCGAGCCGGTGGCCACATTTGCCTCTTCGGCAATGGCGGCCATGGAACATTGCAATCCATTGCGGACAATGAGCCGGGCCGCCGCCGCCAGGATGCGCTCGCGCTTGTCGAGGACAATATCCATAAACTGAATGAACCTTCATTCACCTGTCATGCAGGGACGGTAACCCTATCCATGTCGCCACACAAGACGTTTTGAATAAAAACGAGTCGAAACAAATAGTTACAGTGAAATTTTGCCGTTTAGGCCCCAGCCGAGGCAAGGAGAGCGCTCGTGTCCGAACCCGTCACCTTCATCCATCTGACTGACCTGCATGTCGGCAATCCGGGCGTTCCGGATGATCATCTTTATTCCGACACCACGACGACGCTGCGCGCCATTCTGGCTGACATCAAAACGCTGGTGCCGCAGCCCAAATTCATCGTCGCTAGCGGCGATCTGACCAATCGCGGCGACAAAGGCAGCTACGAAAACCTCAAGGCGCTGATTGCCGAATCCGGCCTCGACATGCCGATCCTCTATGCATTGGGCAATCACGATCGCCGCGACGGTTTCTATCCGGTCATGCTCGGCCGCACCGACAATGTCGATGCACCCTATGACCATGCCGCTGTCATTGCCGGCGTGCATGTCATCATCCTTGACTCCAGCGTGCCCAACAAGGTTGGCGGCGCGTTCGAGCCGGGCCAGATCGATTGGCTCAAGACCGAGATCGAGAACCACGCCGAGCTGCCCAAGCTCTTGGTCATGCACCATGCCCCGGCGCTCGATACCCATGATCCGGACATGGAGTGGGAATCCCTGTGCTACGCCGATACCGAGGCGCTGCGTCAGCTCGTTGCCGGCAAGAACGTCATCGGCATCCTGTCAGGCCATATCCATTATGACCGCGTCTCCAACTGGTACGGCATCCCCACCGTCGTCGGCATTGGCCAGCATGCCGCCACCGACGTGCTCTGGCTGCATGAGGGCCTGCGCATGCTCGAAGGCGCGGCCTTTGCCATTGGCACGGTCCGTCCCTCGGGTCTTTCCATCACCTTCGCACCGCAGCCGGCCACCCGCCGCGAACTGCACAGCTTCAGCTTTTCCGGCATGGCCGAAATGCTGAAGAAATATGAGGCCGACACGGCCGTCGCCGCCGCTGAATGATGGGAACCAGAACCATGCTCCGCACAAGTATCCTTGCCGGCTTGCTGGCGCTGTCCACGGCCGTTCCCGTGCTCGCCCAGACCATGGCGGCCAGCGTCGATCAGCCCGTCACCATCACCTTCTATAATTACAATCTCGCCACGGCGGGTCTGGGCGCGGAAGCCACCCAGAAGCTGATCAACGAATTCATGGCGGCCAATCCCAATGTCACCGTGACCGGCGTGCCCTATAGCAGTGCCGATGGCAGCCGCATCCAGGCCGATCTCGCCGCCGGCCTGCCGGTTGACGTGGTCCAGACCGTGTTCAGCGATCTCGACTTCTCGGTGACCAATTTCGGCGCCCAGGCGCTGGAAGACATCGTCCCCGCCCAGGAAATCTCTGCCCACCTGCAAGGCATGCATCCCAATGGCACCAAGCTGGGCGTGCTGAACGGCAAGACCTATGGCCTGGCCTATACATTCTCGACCCCGGTGCTGTTCTACAATGCCGATCTCTTCCGCGCGGCGGGCCTTGATCCGGAAAATCCGCCCAAGACCTGGGTAGACGTCAAATCGGCTGCCCTTGCCATCGAGGAAAAAACCGACGCTGAAGGCTTTACTGCGGGCATTACCGGTCCTGGCGCGGTCGACTGGCTGTTCCAGGGCGTAGTTCGCTCCAACAATGGCGAAGTGATTTCGCGTGATCGCAAGACGCTTAAATTCGCTGAGCCGGAAGCGGTAGAGGCCGTCACCATGCTGCGCGACCTCTACGACGCCGGCGTCTATGAGAACTACGACTCTGCCGGCGCCGTCGATGCCATGGCCTCGGGCAGTCTGGGCATGTATTTGCAGACCAGCGCGCTCCAGGGCTCGCTGGTGGCCGGGGCCAACGGCAATTACGAGCTGCGCTCGTCCACCATGCCCCGCTTCGGCGACAAGCCAACCCGCCCGAATAATTCGGGAAGTGCCCTGACCATCCACACCACCGATCCGCTCAAGCAGCGCGCTGCCTGGGAGCTGATGAAGTTCCTGACCTCCGAGCATGGCTATACCGTCATCACTTCGGAAATCGGCTATTTACCGCTGCGTCCGGCCATCGTCACCGATCCCAAATACCTGGCCGGCTGGGTTGCCGAGCATCCGCTGGTTGCCCCAAATCTGGAGCAGCTGGATCGCCTTGAACCCTGGGACCCGATGCCGGGCCCGAATTACCGCCAGATCGGCAAGACCATGATGGATGCTGTCGAAATGTCGGTTTTTGGTGGCGCCGATGTCGCGGCCACCCTGGCCGACGCCCAAGCCAATGCCCAGGCGCTGATGCCCTGACCCTTTGGCCCGCCCAGCGGGGCGGGCCGTTCACTCTCTTTGGAGGAGCGCGAAATGGCCATTGCTGCCCACGCCCCCACCCGTTTGCGACGCATCAGCAAGGCGCGCTGGGTCCCCTGGCTTTATCTGGCGCCGGCCCTGATCACCCTGGTCGTGTGGATCTATTGGCCGCTGGTCGACGCCGTGCGCCTCAGCTTTTTCCAGTGGAACATGCTGCCCAATTCTCCCCAGACCTTTGTCGGCTGGGAGAATTATCAGCGCATCTTTGCCCTCGCCAAATTCTGGCAGGCCTTGCGCAATACCGGTGTCTACATCCTGGGCCTGCTGCCGCTCGCTGTCCTGATCCCGCTGGCCATAGCCATCTATACCCATGACCTGCCGGAGCGGAGCCGCAATATCTACCGCGCCATTATCTTCGTACCGATGATCATCGCCCCGGTTGTCGCCGCCGCGGTCTGGCGCTGGCTGCTCGACCCCGCCTATGGCCTTGCCAATCAGGCCATCAAAAGCATCGGACTCGATCCGGTGAAATTCCTCGCCGATCCGCACGTCGCCATCTGGACAATCATCGCCATCACCGGATGGAAGCTGATGGGCTTTTCCACCCTCATCCTCTCGGCTGCCAATGCCAATATCAATCCAACGCTGATCGAGGCTGCCCGCATGGACGGCGCCGGCAAGTGGGAAATCATCCGCGACGTGCGCTTGCCGCTGCTCGGCTCCACCGTGCTGTTTCTCGTGGTCATGACCATCCTGCTCGGGGCGCAATGGAGCTTCACCTATATCAATGTGCTGACCGGTGGCGGCCCGCTCGGCGCCACCACCAATATCTATTACCTGCTCTGGGATTTTGGCTTCTCCACCATGTCGGTGGGTTGGGGTTCGGCCTCGGCGGTTATCCTTTTTCTTGGCTTCGGCGTGCTGGCCTTCGTGCTGTTCCGCCTGATCGACAGGTATTCCTTCCATGACAATTGATGTGATTGCCCGTCCGGCCCGCGCCCGGCCCGTCACCCTGCGCCGTATTTCGAACCGGTCCGGTCTCAATACCGCGGCAGGTCACCTGCTGATGGTGCTGCTGTCGATCTTCTGCCTGTTCCCGGTCTATTGGATGCTGGTCAGCTCGTTCCGCCCGGCCAATACGCTGTTCGAAACCAGCCTGTGGCCGACGCAGCCCTCGCTCGACAATTACACGCGGGCCGTGGACGCCATCCCGATCGCCCGCATGCTGGTCAACACGCTGGTGTTCTCGGCGGTGTCGACCATCTTCCAATTGCTGACCGGCATTCTGGCCGCCTTCGCCTTTGCCCGCTGGAAGTTCCCGTTCGACAAGCTGGTCTATACCGGGGTGGCGCTGACCTGGCTGGTGCCGTTCCAGGTGGTGATGATCCCCAATTACCTGCTGATCGCGCAAATGGGCCTGCTCGACAGCGTGCTCGCACTGATCCTGCCCAATCTCGCGGCGGCGCTCGCCATCATGTTGCTGGCCCAGGCCATGCGCGGCTTCCCCAAGGAAGTCATCGAAGCGGCCCGCATGGACGGGGCTAGCAATTGGCGGGTTCTATGGGAAGTGCTGGTGCCCAATCTACGCGGCACCATCGCCTCGCTGGCCATCCTCATCTTCATCTCGACCTGGAACGAATATTTCTGGCCGCTGCTGCTCAGCCGCACCGCCGAAAACAGCGTCATCCAGATCGGCATCCAGATGTTCATGACCGCCGAAGGCAACCAATGGGGACCGCTGATGGCTGCCTCCACCCTGGCCAGCCTGCCGATCCTCGTCATCTATGTCGTCCTGCAGCGCCAGGTCGTCCAATCCTTCATGAAATCCGGAATCCGCTGATGCAATCCGCACCAACCCGTCACCTGCCCATCAAGGGCACCTATAATGTCCGCGACCTGGGCGGCTATGCCGCTGCCGGCGGCCAGACCCAGTGGCGCCGCATCCTGCGCGCCGACGCATTGCACCGGCTCGATGGCGACGGGGTTGCGGCGATGCTGGCTTCGGGCATTACCACCGTGATCGACCTGCGCCATGGTGACGAGCTGACCCACCAGCCCAACCCGTTCAACGGACATGGCGCGGTGGTCTACCACAATGTGTCGCTGCTCGATGGTCTGGCACCCAGCCTGATGGGCGAGGGCGACGTGCTGCTCGAGCTCTACAAGCTCGCCCTGACCCAGCGCCAGCCGGCTTTGGCCCAGGTGCTGCGCATCATCGCCGACGCGCCGCCCGGCGCCGTGCTGTTCCATTGCACCGCCGGCAAGGACCGCACTGGCATCGTCGCTGCCCTGCTGCTTGGCGTCGCGGGTGTCGAAGCCGGGCTCATCGTCGAGGATTATGCGCTGACCGCCGACCTCATCGCGCCGATCATCGCTGATATCACCGCCGGCGCTGTCGCTCGCGGGGCAGACCCCGCCAGCTTTCAACGCCTGCTTGCATCCGAGCCCGCCACTATGGCGGCGACCCTTGCTTTCATCCAGGCCGAGTTCGGCTCGATCGCAGCTTATGTGGAACGGATTGGACTGGACCAGGTCACGATCGAACGCCTGCGCAACCGCCTTCTGGGAGAGTTCTGATGGCCGATGTCACGATCACCAATGTCAAGAAAACCTATGATGGCAAGCCCGTGTTGCACGGCATCGACGTGGCCCTGCCTGACGGCCATTTCGTGGTCATCGTCGGCCCGTCGGGTTGTGGCAAATCAACCTTGCTGCGCATGATTGCCGGCCTCGAGGATATCACCTCGGGCACAATCGCCATTGGCGGCACGGTGATGAATGACATCGAGCCCGCCGATCGGGGCTGCGCCATGGTGTTCCAGAACTATGCGCTCTATCCGCATATGAGTGTGCGACAGAACATTGCCTATCCGCTCCGCCTCGCCAAACTCCCCGCTGCCGAACGCGATCTTCGCGTCGACCAGGCCGCCAAAATCCTCGACCTCACCGACTATCTCGACCGCCGCCCTGCGCAACTCTCGGGTGGCCAGCGGCAGCGCGTCGCCATGGGCCGCGCCCTCGTGCGCGAACCCGATGTCTTTCTGTTCGACGAGCCGCTCTCCAACCTTGATGCCTTGTTGCGGGTGCAGATGCGCATCGAGATCAAGCGCCTGCACAAACGCCTCAAAGCCACCTCCATCTTTGTCACCCACGATCAAGTGGAAGCCATGACGCTGGCGGATACGCTCATCGTCATGAATGCCGGGCGAGTCGAGCAGGTCGGTTCACCCGCCGAGATTTATCGCAAGCCCGCCTCGGTCTTCGTTGCCGGATTCATGGGCTCGCCGGCGATGAACCTACTGCCCGCCACCATTGGCGAGACTGGCGCCATTACGCTTGACGGCATTGCCGGCAATGCCACGATCGCCCATTCCAGACTGGCCAAGGGCACCCCACTCACCGTCGGTATCCGTCCCGAGAGCATCTTGCTCTCAACAACGCCCAACAAAGGATTGTCGGTCGCCATCGACCTGGTGGAGGAACTGGGCGGCTCCCGCGTGGTCTATGCCGATCTGGGCGGTCGCGAGCTGTCTGTCGTCCTGCCACCCGGTAACGAAAATCTTGAAGGCGAAACCGTGTGGCTGACATTCCCGCCCCAAGCCTTGCAAGGCTTTGACCGCGTCACCGGCAAGCGCCTCGATGCCGACCTGGCTGCGGGCAATTCCGCCCCGGCCAGCGCGAGTGCTCAACCTGCGGTGGTCTGATGACTCAGGCGGCCGGTTTCGTCATGCCATTGCCAAACAGGCTGGTTAAGTCCGCCGCATTGTTGCGAACAGTCCTGCCGCAACCTGACCTCGGGGCTGCCATGCGAATCCTTCTTGCCGCCGGCCGGGCAAGGTTCCTCCCTTGTCGCCCCCGTGTTCTGCTGAAGCCAATGTCGGCAAGGCCGCGATCGTCAAGCTCTTGCCGCACGATCTTCAAAGCTGTTCGCGATGGCAGGGCTGAACTATCTTTGCGGCGATAGCCAACATGGCCTGGCTCATCGAACCGCCTCGATAAGGACTGGAAATTCGCCCCCTGACGTGGAGAGCCTCATAGCCTTCACCAAAGCGGCCGAGGCGGATCAGGCCGGGATGCTCGTAATCGGCATAGAACATCGCGAGGTTGCCCCAAGGCTTGAAGTAACAAAGATCGTAAGGCTGTTCGTTGCCGAACGCTCCGCTGCCTTCCTCGGTGAGCTTTCGCGGCAGGTGCACTATTTTCTCGTTGTGCCCAAAATCCTCGATCGTGAGATCGAGCGGCAACATCGAGTAGAAGTCCTGCGCGGACGGGTTGTCGTACAGGGTGGCGATCATGGTTCGGCCGTCAAACCTCATCCTGACCTTCATGTCGATCCTCCTCTGGCTTGCCGGTTCACTCCCCTGTTGGGCCTTCGCCAGGGCGGGCAATAGAACTGTGGCGATGCCGGCAGCGATCAGGGCTCGGCGATTGATCGGGCTCATCTCGACGGCTCCAGTCTGGCCTGGGAGGCGTCCCCGCCCGGAAGCAAGGCCGCCTCCTTCTGCCCATCTCTGACCGGCCTGCCGCCACAGGCTTGCTCGTCGAAGCCTCCGGTCAGGCTGATGGCAAGCCAGTCGAATTGAGCGCCGATGCCGCCCGCGAGTGTGCGGCACCAGAACTTTCGCAGGCTCATGCGCGCGGCTGACATCAGACCAGGTGTTGCTCGAAGAAGGATTGCAGCTTGTCGAAGGGAATGATGTCCATTTGATCGTAAAGATCGGTGTGGCTTGCGCCCGGGATGATCATGAGTTCCTTCGGCTCCGCCGCAGCTTCATAGGCTGTCTCGCTGAGATAGCGGGAATGCGCATTTTCACCGTGGACCAGAAGCGTCGGCCGCGGAGATATCTCTGCGATGTAGGTCAGCAGCGGCATGTTCATGAACGACAAGCCGGATGTCATGGCCCAGGCATTGCCCGAGTTGACTGCGCGCGGATGATAGCCGCGTGGCGTCATGTAGTAGTCGTGATAATCCACCAGGAACTGCGCTTCCCCGCCCTTGAGTTCGTTGGAAGCCGGGCCATATGCCGGAACGCCGGCTTCCGCATCCTGCCACCGCTGCTGGCCCAGTTGCTCCAGCATCTGGGTGCGCTGTTCCAAGGTCACGCTGTCATTGTAGCCACGGGCGGAAACGCGGCTGATGTCATACATCGTGCTGGCCACAACCGCCTTGATGCGCTTGTCGATCGCAGCGGCATTTAGAGCCATACCGCCCCAACCGCAGACGCCAATGATGCCGATCCGTTCGCGATCAACGTCAGGTTCCAGGCCCAGAAAATCGACTGCCGCGCTGAAGTCTTCAGTGTTGATGTCGGGCGATGCAATGTTGCGGGGCTCGCCGCTGCTTTCCCCGGTATAGGACGGGTCGAAGGCCAGGGTGATAAACCCGCGTTCAGCCATGGTCTGGGCATAAAGGCCTGACGACTGCTCTTTGACAGCCCCGAAAGGGCCGCTCACCGCGATTGCCGGCAAGCGTTCACCCGAGCGTCCCTGAGGGGAATACAGGTCCCCCGCCAAGGTAATGCCGTACCGGTTCTTGAAGCTGACCTTCCGGTGATCGACGCTTTCGCCTTTCGGGAAAACCTTGTCCCAGTCTGTAGTCATGGTGGTTCCTTCCTGCGCTGCAGCTGGCAGCCCGGCGATTGCGAGTGCACTCACCGCGATGGCCCCGGCACCGGCTGCCTGAAGGAGATTGCGCCGGGACATGCCGGCCTGTGAGAAGTCGGTTTCATTGTCGAAATTGCTCATCTGAAATCTCCTATGAGGTTTGGTTGAGTTTGAGGGTTGAGCGCCAGGCCACGACGGCAAGAAGCGACGAGGCGCCCAGAGCGGCAGCGGCGAAGGCAAAGGTGCTCCACCATCCTGCCGTGTCGAATAGGAAGCCCCCGAGGGCGGCGCCCGTGGTGATGGCGAGTTGGATGATTGCGACCTGCAGGCCGCCGCCGGCTTCGGCGTCATCGGCCAGATACCGGCTGAGCCAGGTGCCCCATCCAACAGGCGCAGCGGTGCCAAAGAGGCCCCATGCGACCAGCAGGATCGCGGTTAAGACGGTCGAGGGTCCGAAGGCGATCAGCCCGAGAGCGAGCGCGGCCATGACGAGCGGGATCGTGCCGACAATGCTGAACAGACGCTTTTCCAAGAGCCGGCTGACCAGGTAAGTGCCGACGACACCGGCAAGCCCCATCAGCAGAAGAAGCAGCGACAGGGTTGTTACGGAAACGCCCGTGACGGTTTCCAGAAATGGCCGAAGATAGGTGAAGAGCGCAAACTGGCCCATGAACAGCAGGAAGATCGAGGCCATGCCAAGGGCCACCTGCGGACGAAGCAGGAGGCAGAAGACATTGGGAGAGCTTTCGGCACGTTCTGGTGGCAACGAGGGCAGCTTGACCCACTGCCAGAGCAGAGCCACGAGAGCGAGCGGCACGACCAGGAAGAAGGCGCCGCGCCAGCCGATATAGTCACCAAGCAGGCTGCCGAGCGGTGCCGAAATCGTCGCCGCAATCGCGTTGCCTGCGTTGATCATCGCGAGGCCTTTGGGCACCGAATCTGCGGGCACGAGGCGCATGACAATTGCCGTCGACATCGACCAGAAGCCGCCGATGGCGACGCCCAGCAGGGCACGGCCGATCATCAGCACCGCATAATTGGGAGCAAAGGTGACGGTCGCCGCCGACAGAACCAAGGACGCAGAAAAGGCGATCAACACGATGCGGCGATCGAGCCGGCGGGTCAGGCCGGAAATAAACAGGCTCGTTATGACAGCGAACACGCCTGAAATTGAGATCGCTTGCCCGGTCTGGCCTTCGGTGACCCCCAGTTCGGTCGCGATCGGCGTCAGAAGGCTCACGGGCATGAACTCGGATGCGATCAACACCGCGACGCAAAGCGACATCGAGAGGACGGCGCTCCAGGCAGCAGGGCTTCGGACCAGGTTTTCATCGCAGGTGGCGGCAGAATGCTGTGTCATGCCGAGAAATTAGGCCCTAACCGTTTCCCTGATTAGTCCCCGCAATCGGCAAAGACTTATTGCCTGCTGACATAAATCGGATGAAGATGCGGTATGAAGCGCGAAGACCTCATCGATATGCTTTGGTTCATGGCGGTTGCCGAAGAGCGCAGCTTTACCAGAGCGGCCGCTAGGCTGGGCACATCGCAATCCACGTTGAGCCACACCATCAAACGTCTTGAGACGCGAATGGGCCTCAGGCTTCTCACTCGCACCACCCGAAGCGTGTCACCAACCGAAGCGGGCGAGAAGATCTTGCGCTCGTTGGCGCCGCGTATTTCTGAGATTGAGCACGACATCGACGCCGTGTTGGAGATCCGGGACAAGCCCTCCGGGACGGTGCGGATCACCCTCTCCGATCACGCGCTGGAAAGCGTGGTCTGGCCGAAGCTGCAGCCGGTCATGCAAGATTATCCGGACATCAAGGTCGAGCTGAACAGCGACAATGGCTTTCGCAACATCGTCGAGGAGCGTTTCGATGCTGGCGTGCGGCTTGGCGAAAGCCTCGACAAGGACATGATCGCGGTCCGGATCGGCCCTGATTGGCGCTTGGTTGCCGTGGGTTCGCACGCCTATTTTGAGGCGCATGGCGTCCCGCAGCACCCTCAGGAATTGGTTGGTCATAATTGCATCAACCAACGCCATATCAGGTCAGGAGGTCTCTATGCTTGGGAGTTTGAAAAAGACGGAAGAGAGCTCCGGGTGCGCGTGGATGGGCAGTTCATTTTCAACGGCTCCTATCCTCAGATCGAAGCCGCAAAAAGCGGTTACGGCATTGCCTATCTTCCCGAAAATCTGGTGATCAAAGACATTGCAAGCGGCGGACTCGTGCAAGTTCTTGACGACTGGTCGCCGTTTTTCCAGGGCTACTACCTGTACTATCCCAGCAAGCGGCAGAATTCTCCCGCCTTTACTGTCGTCATGGAGGCCTTGCGTGTCCGGTCGCCTCAAAGCGAATAGTGTCGGTGCTGAAACCGATATCACCTGATCGAAGACCAGCGTTGGACCTCTGTTGTCTTGCCTAGAAGCAGACAGTCACAAATCCAGCCCTTCAGCCGCCCAGAGTGTCGAATGCCTCAACCAGGTGGTTGAAAGCTGTTCTCACGCGCGAGGTCAAGGACCGAGGACAGCCATCTTGATCCGTCAATCTCCCCGTCACCGCTTGCGGCTCACCTGCACATGGTCGACAAGCGCGCGCAATTTGGGTGCGAGATTTCTGCGGCTCGGAAAGTAGAGGAAAAAACCGGCAAAACTGGGCAGGTATTCTTCGAGCAACAGTACGAGTTCGCCCCGCTCGACAAAAGGGCGGAAGGTTTCTTCCATTCCGAAGGTGATGCCGCTCCCGGAAAGTGCCATGCGGAGCATCAGGCCCATGTCATTGGTCGTCACTTGCGGCGCGACCGCCACGTCAAAGGCCTGTCCATCTTCCTCGAACTCCCACCGATAGGGGGCCACCGAGGGCGCGGGGCGCCATCCAATACAGCGATGCCCGGTCAGGTCTTTGGGATGCAGCGGGCGTCCATGTCGCGCGAGATAGGCCGGGGATGCCACGGTTGCCTGGCGCTGGTCATCAGAAACGGGGATAGCGATCATGTCCTGTTCGATGATTTCGCCCAGGCGGACGCCGGCATCATAGCCTGCGGCAAAGATGTCGAACTCGTCATCGGTGATGAAAACGTCCAGTTCAATTTCCGGATAAGTCTCGACAAAACGAGCCAGCAATGGCCCGGCAATGAATCGCTCGGCTATCGAGGATACGGCGAGGCGGAGCAGGCCACTGGGTCGCCCGGCCAGTTCCTGGGTGCTGGTAATGGCCGCCGACAGGTCCGCCATAGCCGGCGCGACGCGGTTCAACAGAAGCTGCCCCGCCTCGGTCAGGTTCACGCTGCGCGTCGTCCGCACGAACAGCGCAATGCCCAGCTCCGCCTCAAGCCGTCCAATGGCTTGGCTGACGGCCGACCTGGTAACGCCGGCACGATCCGCTGCCGCTCGAAAACTCTTGGCCTGCGCGACCGACAGGAGCAGCTCGATCGCATTGACATCTACCGCCATTGGTTAACTCCACTTACCATTGACGTAAGAATATAGCGAATTGTCCAGCGCGCAACGCAGAACTACCTTCGCTCAAGCCTGCCGGCCAATCTGGCAGACGTGACAGGAGAACACCCATGACCACCGATCAACATTCGGCCAGCAGCCATGAACAGACCGTCGGCCAGTTGCAGCGTCGCTGGATTCTCGAGGGTTGGGAAAAGCAGCCGGGCGAGCGCTTCGTGTTCAAGGACAAGGTCGGCCATTTCTACGACTGGGACCACCCTGCTACCTCGCTTCACGACACATTCGATCCGCAATCGCGCGTTGCCCACAGTCCTCACGAATGGGCAGAGGCGTTCGAGACATCCTTTGATTCCATGCAGAGCGCGCTCCACGCCGTGACCGACGAACCCGACATATTGGTCAGCGGCGACATGGCTTCTGCGACCTTCGAATTCTGCGCACGGCTTGAGGCCGCCGACGGCAAGGTCACCGGCGCGGTGTGCCGCACCTCCCACGTCTGGGGCCTCAAGGATGGCCAGTGGACGATCATCCGCGAACACACATCCTGCCGCGTCGTGCCGCTCGAAGAGGTGCATGCACTGCTCGGCAAGTTCGAACCGCAAAAGCTCTGATGCAGTCGAGTTCGACGACGCCTCGTCATCGAGGTCACCAAGGAGAATATGATGACAAAGCTCACACTGGTTCTGGCAGCAACGGCTCTCACTCACCCGGGCCGATGGCCCAGGAGACCGCCCCAACCCCGATCGGATCACCAGAGGAACAACGTCCCATGCAGCAGCATCCCTATATCGGCATGTGGGTCACTGCTGACGGTGTCATCCGTCAGGAATTACTCCCCAACGGACGTTACGACGAAGCGCGGGGCTCGCGGCAGAGCGCCTACCAGGGACGCTACGAGGTCGAGGGCAACATGATCTTTTACTGGGACGATACCGGCTTCACCGCTGATGGCGAGTTCGTCACCGACGATGAACTCCACCACGGCGGCATGATTTTCTTCCGGCGCGATTAGCATGGCCGTCGTTGATATCGCCCGCCCGGGGCAATCGCCCGCTGCGCGTCCGCACCCAACGAAAATCACGCGCCCAATGAAAGAAATTACGCGACTTCTTGGAAGGGCGTAACGTTGCTCCCCTGCCACAAATCCTGCTCACAACTTTGCGAGCAATTGCTCCCGTTAAGGTTTGCAAGTTATTGCTCGTACTACCCCGCAGCCTGCCGAATCGGGTTCAGGCGCGGCCCGCGTCGCCGTGCATGGAGCTCGCATGAACAGGATTTTGGTTGGTTTGCTCGCCGCTCTTGCCGGTGCGGGTGTGGCTTTGCCTGCGGTCGCCCAGGATGTGGCGAGCCTGGCCGTCTCGCCAGTGGTGATTGCGCCGGCACAATCGGATCTCGCCAGAACCATCAAATCCGGGCTTGCGGCCACTTATTACGGCGCGCGCAAGGATTCTCTGGCCTATCGCGAGGCGCAAAAGCTCTATTTCTTCTATGGTGCACGCCATTTCGAGCCCATCTGGCTGGATGAGACCAACGGCGCCGTCGGCTATTCGCCTGCCGCACAGAAGATCATGAAGCTCTTTGGCGCCGCGGCCAGCGAAGGCCTGCGCCCTTCCGACTATCTGACCTCAGCGCTCGACGTCACCGCAGTCGGCAATGACCCGGCCAAGCTGGCGGCGCTCGAAACCGCCTTTTCGGCGGCCACTATGCGCTATGCCACCCATATCTATACCGGCCGCATCGAACCGCTCTCGATCGATGCCAACCTGGATATCCAGCCCAAGCAGCTCGACCAATCGGCGCTGATGCTGGAATTGGCGACGAGCGATGATCCCGCTGCGGTACTGGCCAAGCTCGAGCCGACCCATCCCGAATTCCTCGCCCTCAAGGCGCGGCTGGCGACGTTCGACGCGACGCAGGCCGAACGCCCGATCACCATCGAAGCGGGCGCCACGCTCAAGCCCGGCATGAGCGATCCGCGCGTGCCCGCCTTGCGCCAGCGCCTGGAACTGCCGGCGGTCGATGGCCTGGTCTATGACGAGGCGCTGATTGCCGCGATCAAGACCTTCCAGGCCGGTGCAGGCCTGGAAGACGACGGCGTGATGGGCCCGGCGACGTTGACTGCGCTCAATGGCGGTGCGCCGGTGACGCGCGAGGACATTCTGGCCAATATGGAACGCTGGCGCTGGATGCCGCGCGACCTGGGCAAATTCAACGTCTTCGTCAACATTCCCGAATACCGCCTGACCATCAATCGCGACGGACAGGAAACCTATGCCACCCGCGTCGTGGTGGGCAGCACCAAGAACCAGACCCCGATCTTCTCGGACAATATCCGCCACATCGTGGTCAATCCCTATTGGAACGTGCCCTCTTCGATCATCAAGAACGAGATCGCGCCCAAGACACGCTCCAATCCTGGCTATATCGCCAGCCAGAATATGGAACTGATCTATCAGGGCAATGTGGTCAGCGCCTATCAGGTCAATTGGGCCGCCGTGGGCGACAGCTTCCCCTTCCGCGTGCGCCAGAAGCCCGGCCCCAGCAATTCGCTGGGCCAGATCAAATTCCTGTTTCCCAACAAGCACGACGTCTATCTGCACGATACCCCATCCAAAAGCCTGTTCGGCCGCGCCTTCCGCGCCGCCAGCCATGGCTGTGTGCGCGTGCAGAACCCGATGGAATTTGCCGCCGCATTGACCGCCAATGAACCCAATATCGACCGCGCTTCGCTTGAGGCCATGTTTGGCTCGGCCGAGCGCTGGGTGAACCCGGAACAGCAGGTGCCGGTGCATCTGGCCTATTTCACCCTGCGCGTCGGCGCCGATGGCGAGCTGCGCTCCTATGCCGACGTCTATGGGCACAATGCCAAGCTGATCAAGGCGCTGGGCCTGGGCGACGCGGCCGCCCCGGTGATCGCCGACGCGGCCCCGGCGGACACCACGCTCTCCCCCTGAGTGGCGCTGCGGGGTGGCTCGGGCCGCCCCTCTTAACCTCCGCTTTACAATTTCGCCTTGGTTCAGCCGGGTTTTCCCCGTAATAACACTGCCGTGAAGGGGTCCGGGTGCGGGCCATTTGACATCTCGTTAGCGTTAATAAAATCGAGCGATTTTCACGCTAATGTCGGACGACAACTGGCAATCAACCGGGCAGAGTTTGGCGTGACGGGGACTTACCTTTTGATACGGCACCATATCGTGCGCGCCTGCGTGGCCGCCCTTATGAGCATCACCGTGATCCTGCCGCAGGCCGTTATTCCGGCGCAGGCAGCGAGCGAACGCGCGATCTATCTATATTATACCCATACCAAGGAGACGGCCCGCATCGTCTTCAAGCGCAATGGGCAATATGTGCAGTCCGGCCTCAACGAGCTGAATTATTTCCTGCGCGACTGGCGCCGGAACGAGCCCGCCCGCATGGATCCGCGCCTGTTCGATCTGGTCTGGGAAGTCTATCAGGAAGTGGGCGCCACCCAGCCCATCAATGTCGTATCCGCCTATCGTTCGCCCAAGACCAATGAAATGCTGCGGGCCACCTCCTCCGGCGTTGCTGAAAATTCCCAGCACACCAAGGGCCATGCCATGGATTTCTTCATTCCGGGCATTCCGCTCTCCAAGCTGCGGGCCGTGGCCATGCGCAAGCAGGTCGGGGGCGTCGGCTTCTATCCTACCTCGGGCAGCCCCTTCGTGCATCTGGACACCGGCTCGGTGCGCGCCTGGCCGCGCATGACCCGCGCCCAGCTCAAGGAAATCTTCCCCGACGGACGCACCATGCATCTGCCCACCGATGGCAAACCGCTGTCGCAGGAGGGCTATCAGGTCGCGCTGGCCGAATGGAAGCAGTGCCACGCCTATCCCTGCAATGGCGGCAGCAATTCGGGCACCCGCGTCGCCAGCAATAGCGGCAGCGGCCGCACGCTGATGGATATGTTCTTTGGCGGCAATGACAGCCAGCCGGCTTCCGCCCCCGCCTCGGCGCCCGTGCAGATGGCAGCCGTAGCGCCGCAACAGACCGCGACACCTGCGGCAGCGCCCATGCCGATGATGCGCCCGGCCGATCTGGGTGGCGCGCCCACCGCGGTGGCTGTTGCCGATGTCGCGCCGCAACCGGTAGCGCCCGGCGCCATTCCCATTCCGTTCTCGACCCGCGGCAGCGCGCCGCTCGACGCGGCCGAATTGCTGCCCGATACCACTGCGCCTATGCCGGCCATGAAATCGGAAACCCTGCGCGTGGCCACTGCTGCAGCCATGCCCTCGGGCGATGCTGTCACCGCGCTCGCCTCTTTTACCGCGCCGATGCCGCAACCACGCCTCATCATGTCCGAACCGCCGGAATCGGTCACCGCCTATATGCCGCCCATGCCACAGACGCCCGATTCACAGCGGGCGCTGGAAATGATCATCGAGCGGGACACCACCGTGACGGCCGCAGTGCCGCCCCAGCCGGCCGATCGCCTGCCCATCCTGCCGCCACTGACGGCCGCGACCGGCGTGCGCACCGCTTCGCTGGGCGATGATCCGGCCACTGCTGCGCTGGCCGGCTTCTTCTCGGGCACCTTTGGCGCCGCCCAGCAGAGCAATAGCGCTCCCGTGGCGGCCGCTCTGGCCAACCATCTGGCCAATCGCACCCCGCCCGGCGGCATGCGCAAGCCCGATCTGGTTGCCCCCGATCTCGAACATGTCGCCGAAATCTTCACCGCGCCCTCCACGATGAGCTCGGACCATTTCGCGGTGATCTTCGATCATGACGAGGCCGATTTCAGCCCCGCCACCGAGATGGGCGAATACGTCACCACCCTGCGCGCGGGCGACTTCCCTGCCGTGCCCAGCCACACCAGCTTCGTGGTCACCGCCACCAATTAAAAGCTCCGGCCAAAGCCTCATTTCGGGCACGATATGACCCTATCGCTCGCCGCGCCTGCATAAAGCGTGGCGAGCGGGCCATGTTGCAAAGCCTCTGCAGCGGGCCTAAAGAGTTCATATATTGCCGTTTCTGGCGAAGGATTGCCGCTTGGCCGACCGCCCCTCGACACCATTGCTCGACACTGTCCACACCCCCGCCGATCTGCGCGCCTTGCCGCGCGCCGAGCTGCGCCAGGTGGCCGACGAATTGCGCGCCGAAGTGATCGACGCCGTCTCGGTGACCGGCGGGCATCTGGGCTCGGCATTGGGCGTGATCGAGTTGACCGTGGCGCTGCATGCCGTGTTCGATACCCCGCACGATCGCATCATCTGGGATGTCGGCCACCAGGCCTATCCGCACAAAATCCTGACCGGCCGCCGCGAGCGCATCCGCACCCTGCGCCAGAAAAATGGCCTGTCCGGTTTTACCCGCCGCGCCGAAAGCGAATACGACCCCTTTGGCGCCGGCCATTCCTCGACCTCGATTTCGGCTGGGCTGGGCATGGCCGTGGCCAGCGAATTGCAGGGCGTGCCGCGCAATGTCGTGGCTGTTATCGGCGACGGGGCCATGTCGGCTGGCATGGCCTATGAGGCGATGAACAATGCCGGCGCCATGGATGCGCGGCTGATCGTCATCCTCAACGACAATGACATGTCGATCGCCCCGCCCACCGGCGCACTCAGCGCGTATCTCGCGCGGCTGGTCTCGGGCCCCGTCTATCGCGGCACGCGCGAAGCGGCCAAGAATTTCGTCAGCAAGCTGCCGCCCTTCCTGCACGAGCCGGCCCGGCGCACCGAGGAATTCGCCCGCTCCTTCTTCACCGGCGGCACGCTGTTCGAGGAACTGGGCTTCTATTATGTCGGCCCCATTGACGGGCACAATCTGGATCACCTGCTACCCATTCTCGACAATGTGCGCGAGGCGGCCGAAGGCCCGATCCTGATCCACATCGTCACCAAAAAGGGCAAGGGCTATGCCCCCGCCGAAGATGCCGACGACAAATATCATGGCGTGTCCAAGTTCAACGTGGTCACCGGCGCGCAGGCCAAGGCGGTCAGCAATGCACCGTCCTATACCAATGTCTTTGCCGAAAGCCTGATCCAGGAAGCCAATGATGATCCGCGCATCGTGGCGATCAATGCCGCTATGCCTTCCGGCACCGGGCTGGACAAATTCGGCGAGGTGCACCCCACCCGCGTCTTCGATGTCGGCATTGCTGAGCAGCATGCGGTGACGTTTGCGGCGGGCCTGGCCAGCGAGGGCATGAAGCCGTTCTGCGCCATTTATTCCACCTTCCTACAGCGCGCCTATGACCAGGTCGTGCATGACGTGGCCATCCAGCATCTGCCGGTGCGCTTCGCCATCGATCGCGCCGGCTTTGTCGGCGCCGATGGTCCCACCCATGCCGGCAATTACGACAGCGCCTATCTCGGGGCCATTCCAGGCCTCGTGCACATGGCCGCAGCCGACGAAGCCGAATTGCGCCACATGGTGGCGACCGCTGCCGCCTATGACAATGGCCCGATCGCCTTCCGCTATCCGCGCGGCGAGGGACTGGGTGTGGATATGCCCGCCCGCGGCCAGGTTTTGCCCATCGGCAAGGGCCGCATCGTTCGCCAAGGCGCAACCATCGCCATTCTGAGCTACGGCACGCGCCTGGGCGAAGTGCTTGCGGCTGCCGACAAGCTGGCCGCTCTGGGGCTAAACCCCACCATTGCCGATGCGCGCTTCCTCAAGCCGCTCGACGAGGAACTGATCGCCCGCCTTGCCAGCACCCATGACGTGCTGCTCACCACCGAAGAAGGCGCCATTGGCGGCTTCGGCAGCCACGTCGCGACGTTCCTCGCCAGCAATGGTCTGCTCGACGGCAAACTGCGCTTCCGCCCGCTGATGATTCCTGATCGGTTTGATGAGCATTCGACGCAAGCCGATATGTATGCGGCCGCGGGGCTCGATCGGGCTGGCATCGTCGCCACGGCGCTGACGACGCTGGGTTATGACGAGGCCGCCATGGCGGCGGCTTTGGGTCAGATCAGCTAGGAAATTTACCGGCATCGGAGTACCCCCTCCTAACCTCCCCCTGATAGGGGGAGGGACCGCCTAGTGGTCAAACTCAATTCAGCCGCAAGAGTGGAGAGATCCCTCCCCCTATCAGGGGGAGGCTAGGAGGGGGTACTCCGAACTCTCGGCCTACCTACTTCCAGGTAAAGGCCCGCGTCACGGCATAATTGAACACCGAGCTCATGATCGCGCCCGAGAGGCCAGCGATAAACGTCTGGTGATTGGCCTGGTAGATCGCATTGGCCACCGAGATATTGGCAATGCCGCCCAGCGCGCAGATGCCGCAGAAGCCGATCAATCCGGTGATCAACTTCATCCCATGCAGCTTGCGATCGGCATAGGTCAGGTTGTTGTTGAGGAAGAAATTCCACGTCATGGCGATCAGCGTGGCCGCGATCTGCGACACCACGAAGTTGGCGCCGATGGCCGAGGTGAAGAGCCACAGGCTCGCCAGATGCACCACGACGCCCGTGCCGCCGACCAGGCCGAACAGCAAGAAGCTCGGCGGTAGGACGCCACCGGTCAGCTTGGAGAACCACAGGCCCAGATATTGGATGACGATGAGCGGGTTCATCTTGCTCTCGCCCGCATGGCGCGGCCGGAACACATAGGGGACTTCGGCGATTTTAAGCGGGCTGCCCATGCGGGACGAGGTGACGATCAGATCGATCAAAATCTTGAAGCCATCGCTGGCGAGCTTCGGCGCGGCTTTCAGTGCCGCATCGCGCCGCATCAGGAAGAAGCCGCTCATCGGATCGCTGACATCCTGCCCGGCAATCATTACGGCCAGCTTGGTCGCCAATTGGCTGCCCGACAGCCGCGTCTTGCTCAACCCATCCCCGGCCGAACCGCCGCCGATAAAGCGCGACCCGATGACCAGATCCGCGCCATTCAGCGCTGCTTCCAGCATTGTGGGGAGGATGGCTTCGTCATGCTGCAGATCGGCATCGATGACCGCCACATAGGGCGCCGAGGTCACGGCCATGCCTTCGATACAGGCCGAGGCCAGCCCCCGCCGGCCGAAGCGGCGCAGGCAGCGCACATTGGCATAGACGCGCGACAGCTCATTGACCACATCGGCCGTGCCATCGGGACTATTGTCGTCGACGACAATCATTTCCCAGGCCGTATCGCCCAAAGCTATGGCGAGCTTTTCATAGAGCAACTCAATATTGCCCCGCTCATTGTAGCTGGGAACAATAACCGCCAATTGGGCAGGGCTGAAAGTGGTGGTCTGTACGGTAGGAGTATCGATAGCGGGGCCGACCGACATGGGTGTTACCTGTTGCTTAATTTTATACCACCACCCGCGAAGCGCTACAAAGCACGAGATTGCCAATTGGTTGCACGCAAATAACGGATGGCTGCCTTGCAAATGACGCAGATGTCCCCACGCATGGATTTATGTCAACCAATCTTGCTTGGCGTTTCAGGGTGAGCCCATGGCGATTTTCGAGAACCGCGGCACTGACATATATCGAGAGGCTACGGCCACGCCCGCCCCGGTAGAGGCTGGCCTGACGCTGCCGGCGACAAGCGTTTTCGATATCCCCCGCTCCCCGGCGCTCTCCTACATTCTGCTATTGCCGCTGGTCTTTCTGCTCAGCGGACTGCTGCTGCGTTTCCTCGCCTTCCGCACCGCCATGCCTGCGGCCGAATTCACCGAATATTTCGACGAACTCTGCCGCTGGGATTGCAGCTGGTACGTCAAGATGGCCGAAACCGGCTATGATCGCTTTCCCGTGCCCGGGCGTATCAATGCCGGCAATTGGGCCTTCTTTCCCTCTTTCCCCATGCTGGTCGGCGGCGTGCGGGCGCTGCTGCCCTTCCCCACTATTGTTACGGCAAGCCTGGTTTCGCTGGTCACCACTTACATGGCGGTCCTCGCCGCCTGGCCGCTGCTGAACCGTGACCGCGCCGCCTATGCACTTTATGCCGCCTTCATGCTGAGCGGGCCGGTCTCGTTCTATTTCACCAGCTTCTTCACCGAGCCGCTTTATGTGCTGATGACCACTTTGGTCTTCGCCCAATTGGCCCGTTCGCGCTATCTCAGCGCTGGCGTCGCTGCTGCCATCCTGTCGGCCACCCGCATTGTCGGCGTGTTTGCCTCGCTCGCCATTGGCCTGCAGGCCCTGCTCGATTATCGCCGCAGTGCCGGCACCTGGCGCGGCGCCATCCCGGCGCTGCTGGACAATCCGCAATTGGTGCTTGCCCTGTTCGTCGCCCCGCTCGGGCTGTTTGCCTATATGGCGTTCCTGCATTTCTGGGTGGGCGACGCCCTCGCTTTCAGCCATGTGCAGCGCGCCTGGGCCCGCACCATCGCCAATCCGCTGACCTATCTCTGGCAGGGCTTCGGCAATCGGCCGGACGAAGGCTGGGCGCCGACCAGCTCACAAATCCTGGCCACCGTCGCGCTCGCCGGACTCATTCTCACGGGTGTCCTCGCCTGGCGGCGGCAATGGCCGGCAGCGCTGTTTTGCCTGCTCGCCATCATCGTCCCACTGGCGGCGGGGCTTGCCTCCATGCTGCGCTTCATGTCGGCATTGACCCCGCTCACCATCACGCTGATGACCTTGCTGGCGCGCCGCCGCTGGCTGTTTTGGCTCAGCCTTGCCGCCATCCTGCTGGGCGCCTACGCCACGACCCTGGCCTGGTTCGGAGGCAATGTTGCGCTGGTCTGATCGCCCCTGGGCCATTCCGCTTTATGCCCTGGCGGGCGTGCTCGCCCTGGGGGAGCTGGCCGTCGTCTGGTTGATGCTGCACCCCAATGTGCCGCCGGATTACCGCGCCTATTATATCGACAGGACCACGACCTGCCTGCCCCAGCCGGTGACGGCCGCCTATACGCTGGGCACCAGCATCGACTTCCGCTCCGGCGGCCCGGATACACGCGAGCTGCGCCCGTGTGGCTGGGAAGGCCCGGCAGGGGACGGCATGCATGCTTTGGGTGAAAGCGCCCAGCTGGCCTTTACCGTGCCCGCCGAAAACCTGACGCTGACCCTGGAGCTGACCGGCGTCACCCTGCCCGGCCCGCGCCAGCAGCGGGTTATGGTCTCGGCCAATGGCATATCGCTGGGCCGGGCCATGGTGATCCCCGGCAGAACTGGCCGCTTCAGCTTTCCCCTGCCCGCCAGCGCCATCGTTAATGGCCGCGCCGACATCACCCTGGACCTGCCCGATGCGGTAACCACCAGCCCCGGCCAGTCCAATGTGCGCAAGCGCTCGATCAAATTGGTCATGGCGAGCCTGACACCGGCCTCCTGACCTCCCCCGTTTCGTGATCGAACCGTCGCAGGTCCCACGCGTTGGTCTGGTTGAACCTCTTTTCGGAGATTTCACCATGCCTGCTAAATCAGCTGCTCAACAAAAAGCCGCCGGCGCGGCCCTCTCGGCCAAACGCGGCGATACGCCCAAGGGCGAACTCAAGGGCGCATCCAAATCCATGCTGTCGATGAGCGAAACCGAGCTGGAGAAAATGGCCTCGACCAAGCGCAAGGGCAAACCCGAGCACAAATCCAAGCCGCACTGAGCCGGCTTGCTCGCGCCGATTTGCTCGCTTGAACGCTACTGGACCGGCCTTAGAAAACCGCGTTAATCTGCCTTGCGGGAGGCCAGAACATGCGGAACGAGAATATCGTGCGGGATCTCGAAGTCTCGGATGGGCATGCCAGCCTGCGGGCGACTTATTTCGTCGAACGCGGCGTGCTGCATGCCAATATCGGCGGCAAAACCATCCTGCTGCCGGTCGGCGATCGCGGTCATGATGAAAGCGTACGGCAATTGCTGATCGGGCAATTGCGCACCCGCTCGTGGAGGGAGCGCATCGCCGATTATTGGCGCCAGCGGCGGGGCTGAACGCCGCAACCTTTCCCTCAATCGCCCCGTTATCGGGGCATTGGGAGGTTTGACATGTCCAATGATCAAGAAAAGCCCCTCTCGCCGGCCTATGAGCCGATGACTGTGCGGGGCCATGATGGCCGGGCTTACAAGACCGAGCGGATGGAACGCCGCGAAAAAGAAGCTAGCCCACAGCAAGCCGGGATTCGCAGCGGCAGGTTGCTTGCAGCGCTGTTCAGATTTCCCAACTAACCTGGGATATACCGGCAGTGAGATGGCGCGAACCCCGGGGTTCGCGCCATTCTGGTTTTAGGCCGCCTGCTTGTTGACCGCGCCCAATGCCACTTGGCTCAGTTTCTTGTCGGTGGCGATTTCTTCCTTGAGGGTGGCATCGAACAGGGCCACGGCCTGCTTCAGGCCAAGCAATTCCGCCCAGCTCTTGAGCGTGCCATAGCGGGCGATTTCGTAATGCTCCACCGCCTGCGCCGCCGAGACCAGCCCGGCATCGAGCGCCGGCGTGCCCTTGAATTCTTCCATGATGCTCTTGCCTTCCTCGATAATGCCCAGGATGGCGTCACAGGTCTTGCCGCGCGGCGTCTTGCCCAATAGCTCGAATACCTGTTCGAGGCGTTCGACATGGCCTTCGGATTCACTCAGATGCTGCTCGAAACCGGCTTTCAGTTCCGATGCTGTCGCCGCCTTGGCCATTTTCGGCAGTGTCTTCACGATCTGCCGTTCGGCGTAATAGATGTCCTTGAGCGTATCGAGAAACAGATCGTCGAGGGTTTTCTGCTCAGCCATTTGTCTACTCTCCGTGATGAGGTTGGACGCTGCTCGGAAAACGAGCCGCCTTGGCTGAAGTTCCCCACTGGCCCTCTCGTGCACGATATTTGTTGGTTGGCAAAACGCGCCGGCCCATTGCCAGCCCAAGGGCGGACGGGCAAGGATGCAACTGGCGTCAAACCTCTGATCAACCCTCCATCAAGTGAGTACCTTCGTGGACACCAGACCAGATTTCGCTGCGGCCGCGCGCCTGGCAGCGATCATCGACAGCTCTTTTGACGCGATCATCAGCAAGGACCTGAACAGCGTCATCACCAGCTGGAATATCGCGGCCCAGCGCATGTTCGGCTACACGCCCGAGGAAGCCGTCGGCAGCTCCATCCTGATGCTCATCCCCCAGCATCTGCGCAGCGAGGAAACCGACATCATTTCGCGCATCCGCAATGGCGAGCGCGTGGAAAGCTACGATACGACGCGCCTGCGCAAGGATGGTTCGACCATCTACGTGTCCATCACGGTTTCACCGATCAAGGACGCCGACGGCAGCATTATCGGCGCGTCCAAGATTGCGCGAGATATCAGCCAGACGCGTGAATCCGAGCAGCGCATTCGATTGCTGCTGCGCGAGGTCAACCACCGCATGAAGAACCAGTTCGCGGTGAT
This sequence comes from Devosia sp. ZW T5_3, assembly GCF_044987315.1. Classification (NCBI taxonomy): domain Bacteria; kingdom Pseudomonadati; phylum Pseudomonadota; class Alphaproteobacteria; order Hyphomicrobiales; family Devosiaceae; genus Devosia; species Devosia sp. ZW T5_3. The sequence goes on along the minus strand of NZ_JBJDRE010000010.1, from coordinate 401 downwards.
CCTCTCGATCATCCGGGAATCGAGCAATCGTGCGCTGTCGGCCAAGGATTTCGAAGAGCAGGTGCGGGCTCGTATCATGGCCCTCTCCCGCTCGCATGACCTGCTGGTCAATTCCAACTGGTCGGGTGCCGGCCTGTTCGAGCTGGCGCAGGAGCATCTGAGCATCTTTGCCAATGCCGAGCAGGTGACCCTGTCGGGCCCGCTGATTATGCTGCAGCCGGGCGCAGTGCAGAATCTGGGCATGGCTTTTCATGAACTGGGCACCAATGCCGCCAAATATGGCGCCCTGTCACCGCGCGGCGGCCATGTGCAATTGTCCTGGGAAATCGAGGAGTTCGACGATGGCGTGCGCGGCCTGACTTTAACCTGGGATGAGCAGGCAAAAGGGAGCGAACCCGCCC